>DATGIY010000624.1:0-5960 GCA_035295475.1 Terriglobales bacterium | reverse complement strand
CAGCTACATCGTTTTCCGCCACCTCGTGGAACAGATAAGCCCGGACACGGGCAAGCAGCTGGATGCCAGCCTGAGCCAGGTGGCCAGTCTTGTGGGCAGTTGGGGTGATCGCCAGCAGATTGCGACCGCGGCGGAGAACGCCGCCGGAGTGGCTGACCAAGTAGTGCAGCAGCTCCACCATCAACAATACGACAGAGCACTGGCCCTGCGCACGATGTCGGCTATTGCCGGCGACAGCTCCGTTGCCGAACATGGGGAACGAGCCGCTGAACAGGCCGCCATGGCGCTGGATTCGCTGGTCCTGGCTTACCAGCAGAATGAGAAGATCGGTAACCAGCCGGAATTGCGCGCCGCCATCGACCATCTTTTCCAGCAACTCAATAACCCATCGGCCTATAACGCTCCCATGTTTGCGGTGCAATTACAGAAGGTCAGGACGCTTCTGCCGCGGGGCACGGAAACGGCGAACGCGATACGGTGAGAGTCACCTTCGGAGGTTAGATCTCAGCCCGCTCGGAGCCCAATCGGTGCTCCCAGAGAGACCCGCTCGCCGGGCTGGGCCATGCTTAAATCGCCGTGTTGCTCTTTACCTGATGGGAGCGTTCTTCGTCTCACCTGCGGCGGCCGGGGATATACCACAGCAACAAGAACTCTGAATTTTTCAACCGCGGATTGGGGCTGAACTGCACTGTTTTTGCCAACTTTCGCCTGAGCGGAGGTTGGATTTGCACATTCTGCGCCCGGCAAATCACCATCTGCGCCCAGGATTAGATTTCTAATGCGTTCAGCGGGCAAGGTTTGTATAATGCCCCCCATTTCTGGGGGAGGTAGATTGTGAAAAAAAGAGCTGCGCTCGTTTGCCTGCTGTTTCTTTGTGTGCGATGCGCCACCGCGCAATCGCAGTCCCCTCCTGCCTATCAAGTTGTGTTGTACTCGGCCACCACGCCTTCAGGGGTAATCCCAAGCGTATATCCTTACAGTGGCGGGAACTGCACGATCGGGGTCAGTTGTAATTTCAGCGCCAGCAACTTCAAGGGCACTGATACGATCTCTGATCTCACCGTGACTCTCAATTCCAGCATTGCAACAGCGCTGTCGGTTATCCCCGTGGCTTCACCAGCCTCGGGAGTGATAACCAAGACCGACCCAGTGACCGGTGCTGAACTGCCAGTCGACTACACCCTAGGCCCTGTCTTCACGGAGCGAGCGGAAACAATTGGTAGACATAAGTTTTACATTGGACTATCGAATCAGGATTTTCATTTCACCTCGTTAAACGGACAGTCGCTGAAAGCCATTACGATGATGGACGTTGGCCGCCAGATCACCAACCTGCAAGTCGGCGGCCCTCCTGTACTGACTCCAACCACCACACTGAACATCGGTATGGACGTTCGGATAGCCCAGAATTTGGCTTTTCTTACCTATGGCCTCACCAGCCGTCTGGATGTTTCGCTTGGCTTGCCCCTGGTTCACGCTGCTGTTTCCGCCCGGGGAAGTAACGAACTTGTCTATAGCGGGAATGGGTTTGCGAACGCGGTTGGTACCCAGTACAACAACGTAAACTGCTGGTGCGCAGGCACTTTGACGCCGGGAATTGATCCTTTGGGCAGGCCCGGCGGAGCCGGTCCAGTACTCAACCCCAGCGGACTGGTGGGACTAGTCATGCCGAACATCAATGATGCGGCGACGGCACACAGCGGCTTCGGGGACATGCTTATCCGAGTGAAAGGAACCGCTATCGAGCGGCGCAACTTTGCGGTTGCTCTGGGCGCCGATCTGCGGCTGCCAACCGGTGATGAGCGAAATTTCCTGGGCACCGGAGCCACCGCTATCAAGCCCTTCGTTGCCCTCTCGCTTTACACCACACCTTTGCCTCATGGCATCGTATTTGCCCCGCACGTGAATCTGGGCTGGCAGTACTCGGGTGAAAGCATACTGGGAGGATTGGCCAAGCCAACGCCTTTAGGCGTCTCCACGGGAGGCTTTGGGGCGCCCTTTACCCCCACCAAGGACTTCTTGCCGGATGTTTTCTCCTGGGCGGTGGGAACTGAAGTGGCTTTAGGCCGCCGTAACACGGTTGTGCTGGACGTGCTGGGCAACGAAATCGGATGGGTGCACGGCATTCCGAGCCTCATGCCCGCTAGCGTACCCAACGTGCCTTTGCCGGCTGCTGACTTCTGTTCTGGAAACCCGTGCGGCCCAACCAATGGTCATCCCCAGCTCGTCACCGCCGTGGGCAACGTGCCTGCGGGTCGTGTTTCCTATGGCCAGTACAGCGGTTCCATTGGCTACAAAGCGAAAATCGCTGGCAATCTGGTTGGAACCTTCAACATGTTGCTGCGGCTCGATCACAATGGCCTCACCGATCGCGCCGTTCCGCTGTTTGGTTTAGGTTATACATTCTGAACTTGCGGTCTTCAGTTGGCGGAGCTCAGAGGGTCAACAATCAGCCAGCGGTCCCCCGATTTGCGCAGCTTGACTTTCACTGAGGTCGGGTGCTGTGTCTTCCCCCCGGGAGTAGTTGTGGTGGAAATCAGATCGCAGGGGACGACTGCATTGCTGCCGGTGATTTGAATTGCGCCCGTGGGGTGCAACACCATGACAAATGAATAGCCGTTGCGCTCACGCATGAAGTCCGTGTACTTCTGCTGCGCTCGCGGCCAGACCGCCTTCAGTTCGCCCAGTTGTCCATGTTCATACGCAGCATTGAATTCATCTAATGCGGCGCGTATGGACTGTTGGTCCGCATTGCTCGAAGGGGTTACAACTGTCGGGGAAGCCGGCTGAAGCGGTTGCTCTAAAGCTGCTAACGCTTTGTTCGCCTGGGTGATGTAGCTGGCGGCTTCGCCGGCGTGCTTCCCCCCCGCCTGCGCGATTTGCTGGAACTGGAGGAGCGCCGTCTGTATGCCGGCCTTGTCCTTGGAAGCGGTCGCCTGACCGTACACCTGCACAGCCTGGTTAAAACTTTGATCCGCCGCCGCGTTCGCCTGCGCATTTTTTTCCATCTTGTCAACTTGCGCCGCGGCGGTTGTCGTATCGACACCCAGTTGCTTCAATTGAGCTAGCTTTTCCCGGGCGGCCGAAAAGCTGCCTGCCTTCTCGTCCTTGTTAATCTCGGCCTGCAGCGCCGCGATCTGACGTCCTTTTTGCTGATTACTCAGTTCCTGTATTCTGGAACTTACAGTCTCCTGCAGGGTCTGGGCTGTCGGCTTCCGCGGACCGTTTAAGGCGATCACCTGGTCGAGAAGCTTGGCGGCTTTTTGCAAACCATCAACCGTGCCATTCGTAGAAGCCTGCTGCGCCTGCGCGAACAGCCTCTCTTCCGTCTGACGCGCAGGGATAATCTCGGTCAGATATTGCTGTGCTTCGGCCTTGCGCTCCGCCCCTTGTCCCAGGCCGAGAATTCGGTGCAAATCTCTTGTCGCGGCAGAAAATCTTCCCTCATCAGTTTCTTTTATGGACCGTTGCCACAACTGTTCCTCGGTTCGCCGCAGTTGGCGCAGGTTTTGGTCGTGCATTGCGGCATCAATACTCGCGAGGCGTGACTTTACCTGGGCGCTTAAAGGACCATCGAGACCCGCTACTTCCTGCAGCTTTTGCCTGGCCCCTTCCAGATCGTCCGCAATCTCCAGCTTCTCCGCCTGATCCAAGGCGGCCTGTTGCCGCTCCTGAATGGGGTTTGGTAGCGGTTGCGCCGGCCTCTTGGCCGCCGGCACCGGTACCCTCGTAACCGGGCGGAGATAATTCCTGCCCACATAGACCGTGAGGGTGATCAAGACTGCTATCACCGCCAAGCCGGCGATCAGCGCTGATGGCTTCTTCCAAATCGATACTGGCCGCGAAGGGAGGGGCCGACTCACAGGCCGGGGAGCCGGTGGCGGTGCAGGCAATGGAGGTTCGCTGACTACGGGAGGCTCTGGCGGCGGTGCTGGGGCGATAACCGGCGGCGCTTCCGCCGCTGCGGCCGGTTCTTCCTCTTCCAGGCGTTCTGACTGCGCCGCTTCCAGCGCGCTAGCATCCTCAACCAACGGCGGCGCCGGAGTGATCAGTGAAGGTGCTTCCGCCTCCGCGGCCTTTTCTTCCTCTTCCAGGCGCTGCAGTAGCTGCTCTTCCAATGCGCTGGCATCCACAACCAACGGCGGTGCCGTTTCCTGCTGCGGATGAACCTCCGAGGGCGTTAGTAGAGGCGGCGCCACCATCGCCGCGGGCTCAGGCTTGTATACGACCGCTGCCGGTTGATTTGTGGGCAAAGGTTCCAGGGTCTCCTGAACAGCCGGCGTTTGCTCCTGGGCCACACTAGTGAGAGCTTCTGGAACCTGCACACCAGTGTTTGAGGCAAGCACGGCGGGCGACGGGGCTTCTGGTGGCGCCAGCTCCTCCACCATGGTGGGTTGGACCTGGGTTGTCGGACGAGTCGGGCTGGCCGGCTCCAACTTCCGAGTTTCCCAGCTGGGAACTCTCTCGGCTTCCTCCTCCGCTGCCTCTGGCGGGGGCTGCCCCTGATCGCGCACAAGCTGCTCCACCCTTTCGGGCGTCGCCTCAGCTTCGCGCAGCTCGAAAATGCGCGATGTGATCTGCTGCTTGAGATTCTCGATGGCCGACTGCACCCTGCCGTCCTGATAGTGGTCAGCAATCTGCGTGACCTCGCCCAAGATCCTTTGCAGATGCTGGGTATCGGCCACCTGAGTTTCGTCCGCCACATCCAATGTTTCCGCTGGCTTTACCCCAGGGATTGCCGGGCGGGTCAGGAAGGATTCTGCCTCGGTGGGTCCAGTTGGGACTGGTTGCGCCTTTTGTTGTTCCCTCCTCTGCAGCTGAGTGTTCAGCCCTGCTCGGGCCATCTGCAAGAACTTGTCGAACTGTATCCGGAGGTCAGCCTCGCCATGGGGAGCCTGGACGGCCGCCGTCTCCAGCACGCTCACTGCTGATTCAAACGATCCCACTGCCAGCAGCATGCGCGCGTCGCGCAGCGACATTTCCAGCACCGCGTTTGCCAGCTCTGTCCGTTTGGCTGCGATTTCCTCCGCTAGCAGCCGTAATTCCCGCACCTCACCTAACTGTGCGTGATAGCGCTGCCACACCTCTTGCGCCTTATCCAGCTCCGACCGCGAAATCGCGTCTCGCACCTCCTCTTTGGCTAGGGAAAGCACCTGACTGAGCTGTTGCTGTTGGCGCGCTTCCTCCAGGATGGCACGGAACCCGGACGACTTGGCGTAATTGGAGCCCTTCCCCTCCAGGAACTTCACCGCTTCCGCATAACGCTCCTGCCGCAGCAGTCGGTCGGCAATGCCGATAGCCTCCTGCACCATAGCGTTGAATTCTTCGACGTGGCGGCGGATATCAGAAAGGATAATTTCGAGCTCTTGGTCGGGATATTCCCGCAGTGCCCCTTCCAGCAGAGCGATAGCTTCTGGGTATTTCTCTTCCGAACTCAAGCGATGGGCCTGCTCCGCGACCGCATCAATGGTCTGGCGCTTGGCATAGCTGGCGGCTTCATCCTGTGCGAACTGCAGCAGATCGTCGAAATCGCTCGATCCCATCTCCTGCCGGGCTGCTTCCAGGATGGAAATGGCCTGGGTGTAATCTTTGCGGCGAATCGCTTCGTTGGCCTTCTGCGTGATATCGGATTTCTTCTGCTCCGACCGTTCCCGCTCTATGCTCTCCGTCACCAGGGCATACATGGATTGCAGAGCAAATTCGCCTGGGTATTTTTGCAGTGCCTCTTGCAGGCATTGCAACGCCTCGTCGTTCTGGTGCGCCTCCAGCAGCTTTCTGGAAGCAGAAATCTTAGTGTCAATGTAGCTACGCTTTTCACTGGCCTCGCGCTGCCGGACGGCCACCGCCCTCAATTTGCTGAGTCCCCGGTCAGCGGGAAAGCGCCGCAGCCCTTCCTCCGCCTTGGCGCACGCGGTCACGTAATCGTCGCGATTGAGTGCCTCTTCGATGTCGCTGGTCAG
>DATGIY010000623.1:0-7750 GCA_035295475.1 Terriglobales bacterium | reverse complement strand
CGTTTATCACCAGCCCCAGAAAGGTGAGTACATTGGGGCTGACGCGGGCAATGGCCATGCGCCGCACAATCGCGCTAAGCAGCACCTTGCAGCCGCGACCAAACGCGCCTGTCCAGCTCATTGCGCCTCGTCGTGAATGGTGCTCAGGCTCAGGACCTCGAGTTCGCGCTTGCCCGTTGGCGTTACCACCATGGTCGTATCCCCTACTTTCTTGTTCAGCAGGGCGCGCCCAATGGGCGAGGTGGTGGAAATCTTCCCCTGGGTTACGTCCGACTCCTCGCTGGTCACCAGCTCGTACTCGATTTCTTCTTCCTTGGTGGAGTCGTAAACCTTGACCTTGGAACCCAGCCCGGCCTTGTCCCGGGGAATGTTATTCATGTTGATCAGGGACAGGTCGGCCATGCGCTTTTTGAGCTGCCCCAAACGCGCCCGCACATACTCCTGGCGCTGTTTCGCCATGTGGTATTCGGCGTTTTCGCTGAGATCGCCCATGGCGATGGCCTTTTTCAGCTCTTTGGGAAGTTCGTGGTTCAGTTCGTACTCCAGGGTGTCTATTTCTTCCTGGAGCTTGCGCTTGATGTGCTCCGGCATAATTAGCGCTAGTGATTATAACGCTGAGGCGAGGCAATTTGCGCGACCTCCCCACCCTTGTTTTCTTCCCAAAATGGCAGCATTACTGCCGACTAAATTCCCCGTTTTGAACCTCATCCCTGGGATCAACGTGCTTCATACTGTACCGCTAAGGCATAGCTGGGATTGACGTTTTGCGCAACACCTGGGTATACTAGTTTAGTTGTTCCTCGTCAGACCCGTGTTCACGGGTGCCCAGCATGATGATTGACGGCAGTTTCCACATCGGTGACAAGGTCGTTTACCCCAACCACGGCGTAGGCATAATTGAGCAAATTAGCAGCCGCACCATTGGCGCGACCGTGGAAAAATTCTACTTACTTAAGATTAAGTCCAGCAGTCTCAAGGTGATGGTGCCATTTCACAATGTCACCGCCGTGGGGCTCAGGCGAGTCGTCCGTAACGGCGAAATCCAGAAAATTCTGGATTTTCTGACCGACGGCGAATGCAACAACAATGCCGATTGGAAATACCGCTTCAAAGAGAACTCGGAGCGCATGCGGACCGGTTCTCTGCTGGATGTCGCCGCGGTGCTCAAGAGTCTGCTGGTTTTGAACCAGACGAAGCCTCTGTCTTTCCGAGAGAAGAAGATGCTGGAGCGGGCCCGTTACCTGCTGGTCAGCGAACTGGCCTTGGCCAAGAACACCGAGGAAGACCAGGTGGAAGAGCTGTTGAACAAAGCCCTATCCAAATCCCGCTTGCGCTTTCCGGAAGCTGCTCCCGCCGAAGCCTAGGTTCCCTTTCCCCGGCGGTCCTGACGGCCAGCCATTACTCCCGAATTGGGATACGCCGGCTCAAGCACTTAGCTATTCAGTGTTCGCCTGCGCAAACTTCCCCCACGCCGGGCACATCTTAACTATTCAGCCATGATGCCTGGAATTCTGCATATTATTCGCCTGGGCCGCACCCGAGATAAGTACGATCGCCTGATCGCTGACTATCAAATTACCTACAACGTGCCTAGCGGAAACTCGTTTTACCGCACATTTCGCGGAGAGGAAGCCCTGGAGGACTTTCTGCAGCACCACGCCGTGGTTCCCACTGGCGAACGGGAAAGGGCTCTCGCAGCCCTGCGGGACCACGGCAACGCCACCATCACTGGCGTCGATATCCCCCTGAAAGAGGCGGCACCCCTGGGTATGGTGCAGGACTCCAGCGATTATTAAGACAGTTTCAGGTTTCGAGTTTCAAGTCTCGTGTCATAGGTGCTGTGGTGAAACTCGAAACAGGAGACTGGAAACCAGGCCTCTCCCCATATAATTCCCGTGTGCCCTCAGACGACACTGCGGCAGCTTCCTCTCGCGGCCGCCTTCTCGCGCTCGACGTGGGCTCCAAGACCATTGGCCGCGCCGTTTCCGACCCTCTGGGCATCACCGCCCAAGGGCTGGAAACGATTCGCCGCAAGAACAAGCGCCAGGACCTTGAAGCGCTGCAGCGGACCATCGCCGACTACAACGTGCAGGAGATCGTGGTCGGCTATCCTCTGCACATGAGCGGCACGGCTGGGACTCAGTCCCAAAAAATGGCCGAATTTGCCGAAGAACTGCGCCGCCGCTTTGGTCTTCCCGTACACCTTTGGGATGAGCGTCTGACCTCGGCCCAGGCCAACCGGCTGCTGCGCGAAGCCGAACTCAGCATCAAGCGTCGCGCCCAGGCTGTGGATCGGCTCGCGGCAGTGCTCATCCTGCAGTCGTTTATGGAAGCCCGGGCCGGCGGCTATCAATCACGCACCTGATTAAGTCATTTTCTGACATTCGATTACCGAATGATCTCTTTTTGACCTCGATTTGATCCTGCCGGCATTGCCATTTTTCCCGCCTGGCGCCAAGTTGGTTCTGCCGAAGGAGGCCGGCTATGGCCCTGCAAGAACTCCCCTCATTCTCCGAGCTTTACCGGCGGACCGAGCAAAGGCTTAGTCGCTGTGAACTGGCCTTTGCTCCCGCCACCCGCATCCAGGAAAGCTTCGTCGCCGCCGCCGAAAAGAAAGCCTTAGCCTGGCTGGCGGCGCGTACCCCCGCCTGGATCAACTCCGATCACCTCACCATGCTGGGATTTGCCGGCAATCTGGCAGCCGGCGTCTGCTATGCCCTGGCACGGCGAGAACCCTTGATGCTGCTGGCCGCGGTGGCTTGCCTGGCAATCAACTGGCTGGGCGACAGCCTGGACGGCACTCTGGCCCGGGTGCGCAACCGTCAGCGGCCGCGTTATGGATTCTATGTGGACCACGTCATCGACACTTTTTCCGCGTTCTTCCTCATGGGCGGGCTGGCGCTTTCCGGCTACGTGCATCCGGCGATCGCGTTCGGCATGCTGGTGGCTTTCCTCATGCTCTCCGTGGAGGTTTACCTCGCCAGCTACACGCTGAACACCTTCCGGCTGTCGTACGCGAAGTTTGGACCTACTGAGATCCGCATTTTGCTGGCAGTGGGCAGCGTGGCGCTGCTGTTTCGACCGATGACACACATCCTGGGGAGGCCTTATCGGCTGTTCGACGTTGGCGGAGTAATCGCAATCGCGGGCATGGTCAGCATTTTGATAGTGTCAGCCATCCGTCACACGGCCCAACTCTACCGCGAGGAGCGGATCCGATGACCGATCTGAAGGCCCTCAGGATGACGTCTTCCCTGCGGAAGGGGTTTAGCCGGCTGAACTCCGCGCTAGCACGCGGGCGCCCACACCACAAGTGCTCAGGGAGAAGAGTGGGCGTCGCCCATGAGCAGCACGGTTCGCTGCGAAAATGGAACGTAAATCAACGCCGCGCTGGCGGCCAGAGCCAGGCCCAGCCCGATTTGCGGCAGTAGCAGAAAAGGAGCCAGCGCCCACAATTCGTCGAGCGCGAAGGTGAAGGGGAACAGACGGTGGAACTTGTGAGTTAAGCCGCGCACATCGAAGCTGGCCGCGGCCAGCAGGTAAAGACGAATGGGAATGCCCACGACCGCGCTCGCCACCAGGACCACCACGATCCAGGTCCAATGCGCAAAGGCTGTTTCCAGCAGGTCCTCGATGCGCCCCAGACGAGCCAGAGCGGCGATGTAGAAGCACAAATACATGACCTGGAGCAGCAGAAAAAGAATGCGCACATAGCGGCGCGGCACAGCCGGCACCTCGTCAGGCTGGGTGAGCATCGCGGAAATGCGCCCGTTGAGCGCCTTCACACCGCCATTGCCCTGGACGGCGGGGGACCGCTCCGGCTCGTTGTTCACGGCTGCCGTGGTGGGTCCAGCGGTCTCCACCGGCGCCAGAAAACGATAGCCGCGGCGAGCCAGCGTCTCGATGTAGCGGGGATTGGAAGCTGAATCCCCCAAGGTTTCGCGCAGGCGGTTGATCACCGTATTCAAGCCATGGTCAAAATCAACGAAAGTGTCCGCCGGCCACAGCCTTTGGCGAATTTCTTCGCGGGTGACCAGTTCCCCGGGGCGCTCCAGCAACATGATCAGCACGCGAAAAGGCTGGTCGGGCAGGCGCAGGCGCACGCCCTCCTTTCGCAATTCACCGGTGGCGGGATCGGCCTCGTAGTTGGCGAAGCGGTAAACCAGCCGGGTGGGAGCGGCGTCCATGGCTAGGCCCATGTTAGCGCAAGCCACTCGCCGCACCGCCGAGGAAACAGGGTGGTGTAAAATGCGGGTGACGACCCTCGTGGCAATCCCCCAGCGGCTTTCCTCTCCGTCGGGACGTGGCGCAGCCTGGTAGCGCACTTGCTTGGGGTGCAAGGGGTCGCCGGTTCAAATCCGGCCGTCCCGACCAGTCTTCTCGTTCACCTCGGCGTGATTACGAGGTCCTTCGCTGCGCTCAGGATTTCGGCCGGCGGCTCCCGCTTCGCTCAGCAACGCCTCTAAGGATAGACGAGCCAGAATAAATTCCGCTGCCAGGTTTCGGTTTACGCGGGTGAACTGGCACAATACAAGGCAGATGTGAGGCGCCTGGTTTCCCGGGGACTGATTGTTTTCCAACCGCCACCTGCTTTATCTGCTGCTGTTTCGTATTTCCCGCAGTGTCGCCGCGGGCATGATCACGCTCGCCTTCCCCTACCTTGTCCTTAACAAGTATCACTACGGATCGCTCACACTGGGGCTGCTTTACACGGCGGTGGCGGTGGCCACGGCCATTTTTGGTTTGCTCGTGGGGTTTCTGGCCGACCTGTGGGGCCGGAAGCGGAGCCTATGGGTGATCGGCCTAATGCTGCCCATCAGTTCGGCGGTGGTGCTGGGTACCCATCATCTCGCCTGGCTGTTTGTGGCGGTCATTTTGGGCGGGTATTCTGCTACCGGCTCGCTCATCGGGGGTGGCGTGGGCGGAGCCGCCCAGCCGGTGCAGACGGCCATTATTGCCAGCCTGGCCGAATCCCGGGAGCGTACCGGTTATTTTTCCGTGTTCAGTTTTCTGGGAGGGATGTGCGCCGCAGGTGGCAGCTTAGCGGCGAAGCTTTTCACCACCCGCAACGTCTTCGCCGCAGCCACGCTGGTGGCCCTTTCCGGCCTGGTGTTCCTCATTCCCCTGCGCCTGCCGGAGCCCAACGGCCAATTGCGCCGCATGAAGAGCGCGCGGGTTATCGGTCAGTTCTCGCTCACCGGCCTGCTCAACGGCTTTTCTCAAGGGCTGATCATGCCCTTCCTGATCCCCTTTTTTGTTCTGGTGTACCACCTGCCCAAGGGTCAGATGGCGGTGTACAGCTTCGCCTCCGGAACCCTGGGGGCCCTGGCGCTTCTGACCGCGCCCAAGCTCGACCAATGGCTGGGCTTCGTCCGCGCTATCGCCTGGACCCGGGGAGTAGGAGCGGGATTGATCGCGCTGCTCCCGCTATGGCACAGCCTGCCTATCGCTCTCGGCATTTACCTGTTGATTCCCGCGCTGCGCGTCGCCGCTTTGCCTACCCAGCAGCGGGCCCTCACCGACATGGTGCAGGCGGAGGAGACGGGACGCGCCCTGGGTTTCAATCAGGTGATGCGCCTGGGGGCATCCTCGGGTGCGGTGGCGCTGACCGGCTACTTGTTCGAAGAGACTGATTTCGCCCTGCCCTTCGAGCTCTACGCCGCCATTATGGTGGCCAACATATTTCTCTATTTCCGGTTCTTCGGCCATCGCGAGCAGCGGCCGATTGAAACGCCCTCCGAAGTCGGACAAGAGTCGGGCGGGAAATAGCGAAGGAAAGACCAGCAGTTCGACACCCGCCGTAGTTTCGCCGAGAAAAAAAGGAGCGGAACCGTGGTTCCGCTCCCTGACTCCTGCTGATTGTTAACTTACAGCTGCCTTACTGCAACGGAGCCTTGGCCAGGCAGGTGGCTTCGGTGGTCGGCGGAGTGTTGGTGTTGTCGTAACGGATTACCGCATCCTCGGCCGAGCAGAAGTTGCGCACGCCGGTCTGGTTGAAGGTCAGCGGCAGGGAAATCGTCACGTACTGCGTATTCACACCGCCCGAAGCGGCAGGTGTGTAGGTAAACGTGTAGCCGCTCTTAGTTCCGAGAGACAGCACGTTATCGATCAGGCAAGCGGCGGTGGAAGTCGGTCCGCCAGCCGGGCAGGTCGCTCCGCCCGGGCCCAATGCGGCCAGGGTAGCGGAGTAGCCCACTGTGGGATAAGCCGTGGTAAAGGAAACTTCGGCTGTGTTGATGGTGCGCAGCGAGCTGACCGCCGAAGATTCATTAGCGGCAATGCGGGCGCGCAGCAGGTTGGGAATGGCGATGGCGGCGATAATCAGAATGATCGCCACTACGATCAGCAACTCGATCAACGAAAAACCCTTTTGTTTCTTCAAAACCTTTCCTCCTCGCTCAGATGTCCTTGGCACTTCTCTCGAGCGTCCGCAGTCCTACATTGCACTTCAGTCGCCGTACTCACCGAGCTCCGCCCTTCCGTAACAAGCCTTGTGTTTTCAGCAAGAAGATGCCGCGATGCAGGGACGACCGCAGGCCGAAAATGTCGCGAATAACAAAATTCGTCATTCGCGAATGCCACGATGATTCAATTACTAAAGTCACTGTTCGCACGCTATCCGACGCGCACAGGATGAGTTTGCGAACTTGCGCGGCGGCAAAAGCACAGGGAGGTTGCGCTATCATGGCGGGTCCAGATTTAGAAAGGGAACGAGCAAATGGGGGTAGCGAGCCATCTCGGCATCAAGCTGGCGGAATACGACGCTCGCATTAGGACTTTTATTCCTGATTATGAAGAGATGCTGCAAGTGGCCGCGGCCCATGTCCCGGCCGGGGCGCGCCTGATCATTGACTTGGGGACCGGCACCGGCGCGCTCGCGGAACGCTGCCTGCACAAGGCACGCCGCGCCCGCGTGGTAGGCATCGATGCCGACGGCGAAATTCTGCGCTTGGCGGAAAGGCGGCTCCGCGGCCGCGCTCAGCTCATGTGCGGAACCTTCACTCGCGTACCGTTACCGGCTTGTGATGCCGTGGTGGCTTCCTTCTCTTTGCACCACATTCGCTCCCGCCGCGCGAAGCTGCATCTTTATCGTCGAGTTCGTTCGGCGTTTCGCCAGCAGGGCGCCTTTATCGATGTCGATTGCTACCCGGCCGCGAATCCTCGCCTGGCTCAGGAACAGCGAGAGGCTTGGAAAGCTCACCTCCGGACTTCCTACACCCCCAAACAGGCCCGCTCTTTGCTTGCGTCCTGGGCGCGGGAGGACACCTACGTGCCTCTGGAAGCGGAACTGGACTTGCTAAAGCAGAGCGGACTGCGCCCCGAAGTATTGTGGCGTAAAGGATCCTTCGCCGTATTGCTGGCGCAGCGCTGACCTCTCAGGAAAAGCACTCATGACTCTTGGCTTGCCTCTTGGCCACGGGGCAGGCATTCTAGTGCCGTGAAAAACATCCTCCTCAGCTTGCTTTTCCTTCTCTTATGGAGCCTTCCTTCGGCGGGTCAGACCCACCCAGCCATCTACCGCATCAAGAGCTGGAAAACGGGGACAGCCCAGGCTCAGCCGCAAACGCTCAATATCTCCTTGAGCACAGCGGAGAGGGAGTATCGCAAGGTGATCACGGATGTCGGGGGCCAGCCTCTGTATCAGCTCTCGGTTCGGCCCGCCGCGTTCGTCGGGCCGGGGGACGGCATCATAGCCTGGCACGTGTATCTGACCACACTAGACTCCCAAGATAACCTGCTCCTGCCTTCC
>DATGIY010000622.1:0-8515 GCA_035295475.1 Terriglobales bacterium | reverse complement strand
TTGCACGCGCGGAACCTTCTCCAGTCCGACGTTATCGGTATTGGGCTTGCGGCCGACGGCGATCAGGATCTTCTCCGCTTCCAGCTTCTGCTGCTTGCCATCGGCAGTGAAGGTGACGGCCACGCCGCTCTTGGTCTTCTCCACCTTCTCCACCTTCGCGCTGGTATGGAAGTTGATGCCACGCTTGCGGTAAGCGCGCGCCAGCTCCTTGGAGATATCTTCATCTTCCACCGGCACCATGCGGGGCAGCATTTCGAGGATCGTGACTTCGGCGTCGAAGGAGCGGTAGATGGACGCGAACTCCACCCCCACCGCGCCCGCGCCCACGATGATCAGCGACTTGGGAATGTCCTTGATGGCCAGAATTTCAATGTTGGTGAGCACGCGCGAATCGGGTTCCAGGCCGGGCAGCATGCGCGCCGAGGAACCAGTGGCCACGATCACGTTCTTGGCTTTGATCACATTGGTCTCCCCGCCCGCGCCCCCGCCACCTTCAGTGAATACTTCTACGCTGTGCACGCCGTTTTGCGCCGGGCCGGTCAGGCGGCCGTAGCCGGCGATGACCTCCACCTTGTTCTTGCGCATGAGGAATTCCAGGCCCTTGGTGTGCTTCGTGACAATTTTGTCCTTGCGCTGCTGAATGACGGGCCAGTTGACCTTGGTGGCGCCGGAAAGTTCCAGGCCGAGTTCCTTGGCGGACTTGATGTGGTCATAAACTTCGGCATTAAACAGCAGCGCCTTGGTAGGAATGCAGCCTACCTGCAGGCAGGTGCCGCCCAGGCGCTCGTCTTTCTCGATGAGGGCGACGCTCAGGCCCCACTGGCCGGCGCGAATGGCGGCGGTGTATCCGGCGGGACCGCTGCCGATAATGGCTACATCGTAGATCTTCTCAGGCAAAGGAGTGCTCCGTACTGGTTGGGATTTCGTCGAACCGCAAAACTAATGATTTTACGCTACCGATTAGATTGCGCGAAGCGCGAGGACGGTGCGGCGGGAAAACGGATTCACCACGGAGGCACAGAAACACGGAGAAGAATTGGCGATTGAAGAATGACGATTGAAACCCCCTGGACGCCCCTCGGCGTCTCTGCGGTGAGAGGTTTTCAATCGTCAGTGGTAAATCTACAATCGTCAATTACCCCGCACTTCGCTCATCAGGGCCAGCAGGTTGTTCTCTGAATCGTGGAAGAACGTCATCCACAGTTCGTGGTCGGGCATGCGGGCGATCATGTGGGGCGCATCCTCGAACTTCACGCCGCGTTGGCTGAGCGTGGCGTGCGCCTGCTGAATCTCGGACACCTTGAAATACAGGATGGACGAAGGGTGGTCGAACTCCGGTTTCGCCGGCCGATCCAGCATCAGGCGGATGCCGCCGCAGTCAAAGAAAGCCAGCTGGCCGGCGGTAAACAGCAGCTTCATTCCAAGTTGATCGCGGTAGAAGGCCACCGCGCGGCCAGTGTCGTGCACGTTGATGGCGATCTGCCCAATCTGCGAAAGCCCGAAAGCAACGGCTGGGGTCATGGTGGGCTCCGTTTATCGGGGCTTGCGGCGCCCCGGGAAATTAGTTAGCATGGCTAACTATATTGATGGAACCGGACAAAGGCAAGCAGATTCGGGAGCCGGAGGCGCTGGCAGTCGCCGACCGGCTGCACTCCGCGGCCATTCACCTGCTGCGCCGTGTGCGCACCCGCGACCGAGAGAGCGGCGTAGGGCCGGCACAGCTTTCTGCCTTGTCTGTGCTGGTGTTTGCCGGGCCGCGCTCGCTGGGCGAGCTGGCGATGGCGGAGCAGGTGCGCCCGCCTACCATGAGCCGCATTGTGGCCGGCCTGATGCGCGCCGGCCTGGTACGGCGCCAAGTCACTAGAGAAGACCGGCGGCGGCTCAGGCTGGAAGCTACGGCCAAAGGAACCCAACTTCTGCAGGCGGCGCGCCAGCGGCGGGTGGAGAGCCTGGCCGTAAGCCTGCGCGCCCTGCCAACTGAAAAACGGGAACAATTGCGCCAGGCAGCGGAACTGATCGATCAGCTCAGCCGACAGATCTAGCTGCTCAGTTGGCTATCTGACTAGGGGCTAGAAGTTGGGCACTGACTCCAGCAGGCGCACTTCCCAGTGATCGGCGGCCGGGGTCATCAGTCCAATGTAGTGCAGAGTAGCGCGCTCGCTGTGGATCACGGTGTTGCCATCGAGCACCTGGATCTCCAGGTCAGCGGTATCGTGCAGTTCGATGGCGCCGCCATCGGGCGAGTAGAAGTAAGCAGCCAGCTTGTGACCGTGGTCGATATAGCGGGTTCGCAGGCCGGATTTTTCCTGGGCGGCAATGGCGGCAGCCAGCTTCTGCTGCGCAAATCCAACGAAGTAATGGCCGAGCAGGTCAGGCTGATTCTGCTCAAAAGCCACAGCCAGCGTTTGCCAGGCGCGCCCCCAGTCGCGGGGAATGTTGCGCCCGGTCACGTCCTCCATCTGGCGCGGGCCGATGTGGGAAATATCGAACTGCACCTGGGGTGCATCGGCGGCCAAGCAGGTAACGGACAAGAATAGCGCAACCACGGCGGCACAGAGGATGAGGCGGGTCTGGGACCCGGTCGGACAGGCGATGGCGCGCCTCATGGCTGTCCTCCCACGCGCACTTCGTTGCCCATCACCACGCCGGAGGCAACGGAAATAGTGGCAGGGCCGGCGAGCTTCAATTCAGCCTGCGCCACATCCTTTTTAACCGGCACGTCCACGGTACTGCGGCCCTGCGCGTCAGTAGCCGTGAAGGTCACGACCGTGCCGTCGGAAACCGGGTTGCCGCTGCAATCGCGCACTGGCTCGGTTTCCACCAGAACTCCCTTCGGGTTGCGTTCTGCCTTGATTTGCAGATGGCAGGGGTCGGAGGCCACCTGCTGAATCACGCGCTTCTCCTCCACCCCGCCGAGAGTGGCAATAAATTCCATGTTGCCCGCTTTACGTCCGGAATTCATTAATGTCCAGGCCACACCATCGCGGCTGCGCACCGACTGGCTGACTGCCGCTGCGTCCTTGGCTTGCAGGCGGAAGTCCACCGTTTGCGGCTGGCGCACCAGGTTGTGCCATTTGTCGAAAACGAAAGCCACGCCAATGATGCCGTCGTGCTGCGCTACCGGCACGCGCGAGGGATGGGCGAGAAAGCTCAGGCTGGCCGGCTTGGCCGCCAGCACATAAAAGCTGCCGCTTTCGCTGCTCCCGTCGTGCCGCAAAATGGCGATGTAACGGCCCGCACTGCGCACCTCGCGGGGAGAAACCTGGATTTCCGTTCCCAGGTTCACCTCCCGCTTAGTCGCGTAGCTCGGCCCGACGAGGTAAAACGTCGCGGTCCCACTGCCGGTGGTCGGAATCGCAAAACCCGATCCGGCAGTGATTGTGGCCGGGACCTGCAGCTGCTGTGCCGCCACCAAGGTAGCCGCGCACAGGCAAACAGCCAGGCAGGTTGCGGAAAGAAGGCGCAGCATATTTCGTTTCCTCTACGATTGCTGACGGATGTAGTGGTTCACGGTGACGCGATAGCTCTGCACCTGCCCCACGGTGCTGTCCGGCATGTCTACCGAGAAGGGCTCGGGGGTCTGCGGCAGCAGCGCGCGGTCCACGTAGCCGTCCGAAACCCAGATCACTTTGCCATTGCTGTCGTAGTAAGTGGCCAACACCTGGGCGATGTTCACGGTTCGCCCGCTCTCGTTCAGCAGATCGCCGCTCAAGACTTTGCGGCCCAGCACATTGGTCTGCTCGTGCTGGTTGAGCACGGCGATAACCGGATCGGCCGAAGCCGGCACCAGCATCGCTTTGGCCTCCATGCGAACGCTTTTCACCTGGCTCAAGTTGTAGCCGGGAAAATCAATGCGGTACGGCGATACCTGCTTGGGCAGCAGCGTGTGCTGAATTTTGTCGAAACTGCTCTCTTCGTCCAGGTTCTGGCCGTTTTTGCCTGTCAGAATGGCGTTGATATCCACGAAGGCGGGAACGGTGTCTTCGTTCACCACTTCACCCACAATCACCAGATTTCTGCCGTTCTGCACCGCGTTCATGGAAACGATGCGCACCTGCGGCGAATCGACGTTCTGCGTTCCCCAATCATCCTGCGGGCCGCGATAAATCACGTCCCAGCGCAAGTAGTTGACGGGGACCACCTGGGGCGGGACATTGGGCTGCTTCTCCAGCGGCCAAACTACTTTCCAGCTGCCGTTGTCGCGCACCACTTTGAGTTCGCGGACGTCGTAGATGGGGCCCACGGCGGTGGACCAGTGCATGTCGGCGCGGACCAGCGCCTGATCTCCATTCTCGTTCAACACGCGCGTACGCGAGCCTTCCAGGCTGGAAAATGTGCGCAGGCTCCCGTAATTGCCGTTGACGTCATGAATAAAAGCTTCTTTGGGAACATCACTGGTATTGGCCAGAAGCGAGTAGGCGCGGCTCCAGTCGTGGGCCTGCACGTCGCCCAGCAATGAGCGCACCGCCGCCTCCGGGGTATTGGTGGAGCCGCCCACTCCCGGCAAAGCTTCGCCGGAAACAATCCCCGGAGTCGTCGCCTGATGAACCGGGAAAATAAATCCCAGGATGACCAGCGCTACGGTCGCGAGCACTAGCACGACGGCCAGTTTCATGTTTACTTCGCCTCCCGATAAGCCGGCTGAACTGTGGCGGGAAACTCCATCGTTTCAGCCACCCGGCGGCGTTCCGGCAGCGCTAGCACGAAGAGAATGGCCAGGATACTGGTGGCCATCGGCAATGTACCCCACATCACCGCTTGCCAATGGGGAGGAACAGCGTCGGAAGGAATTTCGTGCGCCGGCGGGACGCTTTCCTTGGACCACGCCGTGATCAGGCCGCTGTCGAAGGTTTCAATCTTGCGCCAGCCCGCGAATTCCAGCAGCGGATCGTAATAAGGATCGTGGACAAAAATGTATTTCAGGCCATAGCGGTTGGCATGCTCCAGCATGGCGCGCAGCGAACTCATGCCGGCGGTGCCGTAATACTTGGCGCTGCTCAACTGGCCCACGCCGTAATGCGTGAACTCCGGCAGCAGGCGGGCGGAGTTGTACTCCCCGTCCACGCTGGAGGCGATCGTATAGGTCCCGACTTTGGACAGCTCGTTGCCGAATCCCAGCGTCAGGTAACGGTAGTTGTAGTGGCCATCGCGATTCAGGAAATCGACCACCGGATTGATGTCGAAACCGGTCACTGGCTTGTAAGGGTTCGCGGTCAACCAGCCCAGCGCCAGCGCCATGCTGCCCACCGCTCCCGCGGCCATGATCACCGCGCCCTTGCGATGGAAGCGCTCTATCATCTCCGCCGCCAGCAGGCCGATGAAGGGACACGCCATCAGCGTCGCCCAGAAGGTGAAGCGCTCGAAAGTCAGAATGTCGAAGGCCCGGCCCAGGATCCACTTGGGTATCGGCGTGGTCCCGCCCAAACCAAAAATGAAAGTCACCCAGAAGCCCACCAGCAGCGGGTGCAGTCGCCGCCGCTGCGAGCCGCGAATAAAAATATAGGGAAATGCCAGCAGCATGGCCCCGTAGGGCACGATGAAGTAGTTAAAGCCGTTGATCCCGTTCAGCAACAGGTTGGAGCGGCTGGCGTGCGGAATGGGGATCTGCTTGATGGGGTGCTGCAGAATGGCCAGCCAGTAAGGCAAGAGCACCACCCCAGTCCCCACAACGGTCAAGATAGTGAAAAAGACGGCGCGGCCGATCACCGCTCCGGAAGACGTTTCCGGCTCTTCCTCGCGATCCAGTACAGCGAGCCATATCACGGGAATGGCAAACAACACCGCCCCGAAAATCAAGGTCACGTGGTGAACGGCGGCGCCTGCCAGCGCCACCATCCAGCCTTTGAGCAGTGCTTTGCCTTTGGCGTGGCGGCACCAGTCGTAAAAATAGGGCAAGGCGTTGAACATGAGCGCGGCTGATACGGTCGTCGAGAGCTGCCCCGCCTCGTAGAGCAAAAACGAGAGAGCGCCCAGAAAGATGCAGCCGATGGCGGCGTAGCTGGCAGCGCGGTCATCGACAAAAAGCCGGGCGAAACGATAAATACCGACCACCAATAACAGAACGCCGAGCAACTGCACCACGGCATAAGCCATGTTTAAACCGATGACGTGGGAAATCAGCGCCATCCACTGGTGTTCCAGCGGGGGATAGGTGGTCTCCGAAAATCCGGCAAACCATTTTTGGTTCCACGGATTCCACCAGTGCTGGGCATAGTGCGAGGCGAAAAAGATATGGAAGTTGGTGTCGAAAGAATTGGCCTGCACTTGCATGAAGAGCAGTGGACCGTGGATGGCCAGCGCCAGCAGCACGATGGCGTAGAGGGGAACGCCCCGCCGCTGGGGTTCGGCGTAGACGCGCGGGGCCTCCGTCGTGAGTCCAAGAGTTGTAGCCAAGACCGCCTCCGAAACCTGAGCAGCAGATAGGATTCCGAAAACGTGGAATTTGGTTGACCGGAGCTGCCCCTCGGCGGCAGATAAATTTGCCTGCCATGGGCAGCCGGCGCGAGCAGCCGTCCGGCAACCCTGCCGGGCACGCTGCATTCCAACCATGTGAACAGCAGTGCCGCAGTTGAGAACTCCCGCTGCAGGTGATTACCGGTACCCCCTTTTTTGCCATGGAAAGCATCAGAGCAGTTGGAAAGCTGCTTGCCTGCCGCTTCGTGAGAAGGAATCTCTACGGTCCTGGTGAAGGTGTGAGGATTCAGATTGTCATCATGGCGTGCGCGCTCCTGTGTGCAGGCGCGACCGGTCTCTCCGCACAGACCTTTGACATAAACGGGCAGTCACAGCCGTCGCCCGCCGCCCACAAAAAAGGTCAGAAGGCAGCCGCGCCCTGGGCGCGTGCTCCGCAGGGAATCGGCTGGGGCGCCAGCATTGAAGTGGCGCGGGTGGCCCGCGCGGCGCAGGATGCGATGCGCCGCGGCGAATACGCCAAGGCGGCGGACTTCGCCCAGCGCGCCGCCAACGCGGCGCCGCAAAACGCGGACCTGTGGTTTACCTACGGCTACGCGGCGCGCCTGGCTGGGCGCAATGCCGCTTCCGTGGATGCGTACAACCGCGGCCTGCAGGCGCGGCCGTCATCCATCCAGGGCCTCTCCGGCTTGGCCCAGACTTACGTTCGCATGGGCAAGACCGCCGAAGCACAACAGCTCCTGCAGCGCGTGATCGCTGCCAATCCCCGCAGCGCCAACGACCTGCTGCTGGCGGGCGAGCTGTTCTTGAACGCGGGCGACGCTCAAAAAGCCTTGCCCATGCTGCAGCGCGGCGACGCTCTGCAGCCCAGCGCCCGCAGCGAACTGCTGCTGGCCAAGGCCTATCTGCGCGTCAACCAGCCTGACCGCGCCCAGCAAATGCTGCAGCGGGCCAAGAGTCGCGCTCCGCATGATCCCGAGGTGCTGCGCGCCGTTGCCGGCTACTACCGCGACAATCACGACTACAAGAACGCGATTGCTTCGCTGTTGCAGGTGCGGCAGCGCACGCCCGACTATCTCGCCGAACTGGCTTATACCTACCAACTGGCGGGCCAGAGCGACAATGCCGCGCGTACTTATTCGCAGGCGGCCAAGGCGCAGCCGCAGCAGCTCAATCTGCAGATCAGCGCGGCGCAGGCGCTCATCAGCAACAACCAGCTGGCGGAGGCGCAGCAATTCCTGAATCGCGCCGCCAGCATCGATCCCAACCACTACCGCATTTTTTCTCTGCGCGGCGATATCGCGCGGCGACAGGGCGACACCGCGGCATCCATTCGCGACTATCAGCAGGCCCTGCAAAACGTTCCGCAATCGCCACCGGAAGGCATTCTCTATCCCATCGAATTGCGCATGACTCTGGCCCAGCTTTATCGCGACGACAATAACGAAGCCGCCGCCGAGCAGCAGGCGCAGCTGGCCGCGGGCCAGATCAGCCAGATTCAGATCCAGGGGCAGGATCGTCCGGAATTCTTGCGCTTGCGCGCCGCCATCGAGGCTGACACGGGCAGATTGCCGGCCGCCGATAAAGATTTGCAGGAAGCGTTGTCGCTCGACGCCAACAACAGCAACATCAGCCTGCAATACGCCAGCCTGCTGTGGAAGATGGACCGCAAGCAGGAGGCGCGGCAGATGTACCTGCGCACGCTGGCCAAGGATCCCAGCAATCGCTACGCGCTGATTTCGCTGGGCTACCTGCTGCGCGACCTGGGCGACCCCAAGGGGGCGGAAGGCTACCTGTTGCAGGCGGCCAAATACTACCCTAACTCCTATGAGCCCTATCTCGGACTCGGCGACCTGTTCACGGCTCTGGGCCAGTATCAGCGTGCGCTAGTGGAGTACGAAAAAGGGTATACGCTGAACGCCACCAGCCCGCTGATCGTGGCCGGCGGGGCGAATGCCTCCTTGGAGTCGCATCAGTTGCAGCTGGCAAAAACCTGGCTGGGCCGCGCTCGGGGCGGCATGAATTCGAATCCCCAGGTTATGCGCGAGCACGAGCGCTATCTGACCTGGACGGGCAACTACGCCGAGTCGGCCAAACTGGGCTG
>DATGIY010000621.1:0-3323 GCA_035295475.1 Terriglobales bacterium | reverse complement strand
TCCTCGATGGCCGCAGGGTCTATGTCATATCCAGTGACCACGTGGTGGATGCGCACCTTGGTGAATACCTGGGGAGGACGCTCAGCCTGGTCGGCTTCAACGCGCACCTCGTAACCGGTGACGTGCTGGTGATACTTCTGGCGCAGGACCGTGATGACATCGAAGGCCGTGCATCCGGCCAGGCCGACTGCCACCAGTTCAATGGGCTTGGGGCCGGTAGCGCCGGCAGAATCGTCTATGAGCAGGTGATGACCACTGCCACTGCGGGCCACAAATTGCCTGTGGGCACTAACAGGTTGAGTAAGCGTAACTTTCGCCTCGATCATGGCGTTCTCCCTAGGTGTCCCTCGGGGGATCACTCCCCATAAATGCAGGCCGTGGCGATTTGTTACAGGCAGGTGAGGGCACGGGACTTGCCCCGTGCGTAGTGACAAGCGCCCTCGAGTTGAGCGGGTGGAGCAGGCCTTCAGGCCTGCAGATAGGGATTTGTCTGAGGAGGGCTTTAGCCCCTGGGGGTTGTTGCTTTTCTGCCTCAGCGGCTAAAGCCGGCAACATACCGAGCCGGTGCATGCACCGCTGAAGCGCTGCTCCACCCAAATTCTCGCGCTTCCAGGTTGCGCAATGCACCGCTGGCTACAAAGAAAAAGGCCCGCCTCGCGGCGGGCCTGGAATCAGAGTCTCAAATTCTACTGGTGGGCCGAAGGCTGATCCGGGCCAGGCGTTGTCAGGGGCGGGGCCAGGGGCTGCGCGCCGGTCACGCCAACTTCCGGCAGGGGACGTTCCAGAGCCAGGGCCAGCACTTGATCCATGGTGTCCACGAACTGCAGCTTCATGGCTTTGCGCAAGTTTTCCGGCACGTCGGGCAGATCCTTCTCGTTGTCCTTGGGCAGAATGACTTCAAATAACCCGGCGCGATGGGCCGCCAGCAGCTTTTCTTTTAAGCCGCCGATGGGGAGCACCTTGCCGCGCAGGGTGATCTCGCCGGTCATGGCCAGATCGCGGCGCACGGGAATACCGCTGAGCGCGCTGGCAATGGCGGTGCCCATAGTGATGCCGGCAGAAGGGCCGTCCTTGGGAATGGCGCCTTCCGGCACGTGCACGTGAATATCAAGGTTGCGGTAGAACTCGCGCGGCAAGCCAAGGCGCGCGGCACGTGAGCGCACGTAGGACATGGCGGCTTGCGCCGATTCCTGCATAACATCGCCTAGTTTGCCGGTGAGCAGCAATTTGCCTTTGCCATCCACCACGGTCACTTCCGTGGTCAGAATGGAGCCGCCCACTTCGGTCCAAGCCAGGCCATTGACCAGGCCGACTTCATTCTTTTCATGCACTGCCAAGTCGCGGAACTTGGGCACGCCGAGAAAGTCTTCAATGTTGTCGGCGCTGATCTTGATGCTGTAAGTTTCGCCGTCCTTGACCACGCGGCGCGCCACCTTGCGGCAGACGTTGCCGATTTCGCGCTCCAGGTTGCGCACGCCGGCTTCGCGGGTGTAAGCGCGGATAATGCCGGTGATCGCATCTTCGGTGAAGATGATGTTTTTGTCGGTCAGCCCCGCCTGCTCGCGCTGTTTGCGCACCAGGAACTGCCGGGCAATCTCGACCTTCTCGGCTTCGGTGTAGCCGTGCAGGCGCAGCACTTCCATGCGGTCCTGCAGGGCGGCCGGGATGGTGTCCATCACATTGGCGGTGGCGATGAAGAAAACCTGGGAAAGGTCGTACTCCACATCCAGGTAGTGGTCCACGAACATGAAATTCTGTTCGGGATCGAGCACTTCCAGCAGCGCCGCCGAGGGATCGCCGCGGAAGTCCATCGACATCTTGTCCACTTCATCCAGCATGAACACCGGATTTTTGGTGCCCGCCTTCTTCATCATCTGGATGATCTGGCCGGGAAGGGCGCCGATGTAGGTGCGGCGGTGGCCGCGGATTTCCGCTTCGTCGCGAACGCCGCCCAGCGACATGCGCACGAATTTGCGTCCCGTAGCCTTGGCGATCGACATGCCCAGCGAGGTTTTGCCTACGCCCGGAGGTCCGACGAAGCAGAGAATCGAGCCTTTGGGATTTTTTACCAGCTGGCGCACGGCCAGGAATTCCAGGATGCGCTCCTTGATCTTCTCCAGCCCATAATGATCTTCGTTCAGCACCTTCTCCGCGCGGGAGATATTGCGGATTTCCTTGGAGCGTTTCTTCCAGGGCACGGCCAACAGCCAGTCGAGGTAGTTGCGGGAAACCGTCGATTCCGCCGACATGGGCGGCATGGCTTCCAGCTTCTTGAGTTCCTGGATGGCCTTTTCGTGCACTTCCTTGGGCATGCCGGCGGCGTCAACCTTCTTCTTCAGTTCGTCGAATTCGCTTTTTTCGCCGCGGCCCAGTTCCTTCTGGATGGCCTTGATCTTCTCGTTGAGGTAGTACTCTTTCTGCGCCCGCTCCATCTGCCGCTTGACGCGCGACTGGATGGTGCGGTCCATGTTCAATTTTTCAATTTCGATATCGAGCACGTCGGCGATGCGGTTTAGGCGCTCGGCAGGATCGAAGATCTCCAGCAGTTCCTGCTTTTCTTCGATGGAGAGCTGCAGGTTGGCGGCGATGGTGTCGGTCAGCTTGGCCGGATCTTCCATGCGCACGGCGGCGATCATGGTCTCGTAGTTCAACGACTGGCAAAGCTTCACGTACTGCTCGAATAGGGAAGTCACCCGCTGCATGCCGGCTTCAATGGCGGGCGTCGTTTCCAGGTTGTAGCGGGCCAGACGCACGCTGGCTTCCATGAAGCCGTCATTGTCGGTGACCTGCAGAATCTTGCCCCGCTCGATGCCTTCCACCAGCACCTTAATGTTGCCGTCGGGAAGCTTCAGGCTCTGCACGATGTTGACTACCGTGCCCACCTGGTAAATCTCGTTGGGTTTGGGTTCGTCGATGCTGGCGTCGTGCTGGGTGGCGAGAAAGATCTTTTTGTCGGCGGTGAGCGCTTCTTCCAGAGCCCTTACGCTGGAGGCTCGGCCCACCACGAAGGGAGTCATCATATGGGGAAAGATGACCACGTCCCGGATGGGCATCATGGGCAACTTTCTGGTTTCGAATTTTTCCTTGGTGGTCAACGTGGCTCCCTGATACTTAGATTCGTTCTGGCCGCGATCTGCTTTCCTGCTATCCCGCCTTTTCCATCATGGAGATGGAGACGTCGCGCTTCTCCACCATCTCGCGAGTGACTTCGAAATCCTTCACCCGTTTCTGGCCGGGGAGGTGGTACATCAACTCCAGCATCAATTCTTCCAGGATCATGCGTAGGCCGCGCGCGCCCACCTTGCGGTTCATGGCCTCGCGGG
>DATGIY010000620.1:0-3159 GCA_035295475.1 Terriglobales bacterium | reverse complement strand
CGACTTGCTCTTGACTCCTTGCCTAGTCCAACGACAGGCACCAATCGCATGGGTTCGAATCTGATGGCCCATTTGCGCAGCGACATTACCGCAAAGATTCGACGATCTGCTGTTATTGCGACCCCGCCCAATGAGCTGGAGATAGCCGCCCTGCTCGTCCGCGGCGCCACTTCTGACGGGCATCAGTATCACCTGCAGGTCACCGCCAGCGCCGGCGCCGGATCGGACGACAACCTGTTTGCGGCCATCCCGGACCTGGAGTTCCTGGAGCACCTCCGTACCAATCAGGATCCCGACTGGGTTCCGATCACTCTGCGTGCCATCGGCCAGATGATCGGTCACCCAACCGCCCAGCCCGGGGCCCTCAAGCAGAGCTGGATCGACCTAGCTTGGCAGAGCGACCCGCGGACTGGCCGGCCGCGAGCGTGGGTCAACCTTGATCCGTCGGATGCCGATATGACCGCCTGGGGGGAAATGGAACAGGCAGCGGTAGCTATAGTCAACAAGTTGGCCGGCAGCGCGCAGAATATCCAGAACGTCAGGATCAACCGCAATAATATCGGCACGACCCATCACGAGGCCGGCACGCTCTGGATGGGTTCGGCAGGACAATCGGTCACCGATTCGTTCGGCAAGTTTCACAACTTGGCGAACACGTACGTCGCTGGGCCCGCCCTGTTCCCGGTCATCGGGTCGGCCAACCCGTCACTGACCGCCACCACGCTAGCGCGCCGAACCGCGGACGCTATCGTCGCGGCTCACACCATTCCTCGCAGCCCCGCGTTCAAGCCGTTGTTTAACGGCTCGCGCCAGGGATGGTTGATGACTGGCGGCGGAGATTTCCTCACGCTCTTCGGTACCATTCTCGAAGCGGCCCCCAATGGTCTGGGCCTGCTTTGGTATACGCGCGAAATCTTTCGCAACTTCATCCTCAAAGTCGATTGGCTCTCGTTCAACCCCACGACCAATGCCCCGTTGCCCGCCCGCGCCGACAACGGCGGCGTACTCATTCGCTTCCCCGCTTTGAATACAAGCAAGCCCGCGAGCGATTGGCAACTGGCCTCCGACAAAGGCTACGAGATCCAAATCGACGACATGGGCTACAACGTCGATACCAACAGCAACTTCTCGTCGCTGCACCAGACTGGCGCCGTTTATGGTCTCGCTGCGTCTTCGCACATCGCGTCCAAGGGAGCGAGTCAGTGGAATACCTTCGAGATCGAGGCCAGGACCAACTCCATTAAGGTGACCCTCAATGGACAAGTCGTCACGAATTACACCATCCCGGGCCACACCACCCTCCGGCGCGAAGGCCATATCGGTATCCAGAGCCATACGGGGAAGGTGCAGTATAAGAACATTCTGATTCAATCTCTGCCAGACTAGGGACGAGACCTGCGGTACTTGGAATGGAAATATCCGTAGAGATCACGTACCTTGCACCTGCGGATCTTCTCCGGGAAACCAGGGCATGCCGGCGAATGGAAACGTGGGCCTGGGACCATACGGCGTGATTATTCTTTCCCAATAAGCGCAAGTAAAAGACATTGGACGCAATGAAAAAGCGCCGCCCTGGCAAGGCGGCGCGAATGTTGTATGGTGTGCGCCGGCGTGCACAATAGCCGGCGAATTTCTCCGGTTGTCCAGGGATTATGGTTTGGCAGCCTGCTTTCTCTCCCGGCGCAATTCCCTGGGCGGATTGGGTGAAGTTGAAGGCGGCTGCGCGTCGCCCAGCAGAAAACTGAAATCACTGAACAGCGTGGAACCCGGCGCCGCCACCTGTGCATTGCTGTGGCAGCCCATGCAACTTCCCATGAAGGCCTTTGGATTTCCCGGCGTCTGCTGAAAGTAGGTTTCCAGAGTAGTGTTGGCGAGCGTTGGAGGTACGGGCAATGGGCCTACGTCAATGCCAGGGCCGTTGCACTTGAAGTTGTAAGGATTGGATGGGTTATTGGGATCATGAAAGCACTGTTGCGGGTTGGCAACGGTGCC
Source organism: Terriglobales bacterium (assembly GCA_035295475.1). Taxonomy (GTDB): domain Bacteria; phylum Acidobacteriota; class Terriglobia; order Terriglobales; family Acidobacteriaceae; genus JAICWP01. Next base: position 1,167 of record DATGIY010000620.1, on the reverse strand, counting down.
AGGATGCTGCGACCACTGCGTATCCACCAGTTGGTAATACTGCCACACGGATTTTGGATACACGGCCCGCAGCAACTTTTGAAAAACCGGATTAATACCCGATGTTGGACTGTTCTTTGCAGCCGGAATCGGCGTGGCACGGATGACTTGCACAGGAGTGTTGGTCTTTGTGGGGTCGCCATCCCAACCGCCTGCTGGAGCTTTGGGTTCAAGGTTAGCGCAAGCCGGCGAGAAGGTGCATTTGGGATTGTTGTAATAGCTGAAATGGCCAGGGAGGGGCGACGAGGGAGCATTATCGATATGCTCAAAAGTTGCCCAAAGCCATTGCGGCCCACTGGCTGTCTTGTGGGCAATGTGCAGCCCGACCAACCCCATCAGGAGCGGCCCCGCGCACTTGGTATTCAAGTGAGTGTTATTATCCGGCGCATAGGTAATGTAGGCCCATGCGGTGTGGTATCGGCCCGCCTGGCTCGACGCGATCTGACGCCACGCGGCCTTTACTTCCACTGATCCGATCTGATTTGTGTTGTAAACGCCGGCAGGGAAATTGATGGGCGCGACCTGGTTCGCGGGTATATACCAGGGTTTGGCTGGAGCCGGCGGAGCGGCTGAGCCTTGCAGGATCTTATTGAACTCAACCTCGTTGATCCGGACTTCATAGCGAGTGTATTTTCCGGTGACGTCAATCAAGGGAGAGAGCGTGAAGGCTTCAGTGAATTCATCCTGCACGTCACCCTTGGCGATAAGGGGCAGCACCTTGGCGACTTTCCCTTGCAGCGCGGCGGGAGCGGCAGGACAGAAAGAAGGAATGGATTGCGTTGTTCCCCATGGCGGAGGCGGCGCGGCGCCCGGTTGAAACACTTGCGAAGCAGCCATGTAACTTTCCCAGACGGTAGAGTTGTCACCGCTTGCGGACTTGCCGATGGTGCCTGGGCCGGGCTGTCCTGGCTTGCCCGGAGGCCAGTTGAGCGCGACAAATTCCTGCCAGGCAAAGATATCGAACTTCCTCTGGATAACGGCAAAATTTCCTGTGGTGGATAAATTCGGTTTGGGCGGGGCATCCGGGGGAAGCGCAGAACTCAGCGCAGTTGGGTTGGGAGGCATCTGGGCAAGCCCGGACAAAGTTATCAACAGAACCGCAGCAAACAAACCAGCGTTCCTTACTTT
>DATGIY010000619.1:0-11266 GCA_035295475.1 Terriglobales bacterium | reverse complement strand
CCCGGAAGCGCATTATGCCCCCGTGGCTGCCCGATCCCAAAGCTGTGGCCTTCGCCGACCAGCTCGTACTGACGCAACAACAGATCGATACCCTGGTCCGCTGGGCGGAGCAGGGGGCCCCCGCCGGCGACCTGGCGCAGGCGCCCCCGCCTCCCAAGTTGACCACTGGCTGGCAGGGCGGCAAGCCCGACGTGATACTGCAAGCGCCTCCCGGTTACGTGGTGCCCGCCCACGGGCGCGACGTCTACCACAATTTCATCTTCGAGGTTCCCGTCACCACAACCCACTACGTAAAGGCGGTCGAGATTCATCCCGGCAATCCCAAGGTCACTCACCATGCCAACCTGCTGATCGACCGCACTCACGCCGCGCGCCGCATGGAGGAGCATCACCATCATGGGCCGGGTCCCGGCTTTGACGGCATGGATATGGAGATGGAAAGCGATGTTTTTGAGCCCGAGGGCCACTTTATCTACTGGAAACCGGGCATTCCCATCTGGGCCGAGCCGGACGACATGACCTGGCGGCTCTCTCCCGGCACCGACCTCGTGCTCAACATCCACCTGCGCCCGTCGGGCACGCCCGTCCCCATCCAACCCACGATTGGCATCTATTTCGCCGACAAAAAGCCCACGCTCACGCCCATGCTGCTGCAGCTGGATCGCGATGATGCTCTCAACATTCCTGCCGGCGACGGCGACTTTCAGGTGGCCGACGATTTCAAGCTGCCACTCGCCGTGCGCGTCTACGCCGTTTATCCCCACGCCCACTACTTGGGCAAACGTCTCGAGGCCTACGCCACGCTTCCCGATGGCTCGCGCAAGTGGCTCTTGCTCATCCCCAGCTGGGACCCGTCATGGCAGGGCATCTATCGCTATCAAAAACCTGTATTCCTGCCCGCCGGATCGGTTGTCTCCATGCGCTACACCTATGACAATTCCCAGCAGAATCCGCGCAATCCCAACCATCCTCCGCAGCGTGTGACCGCCGGCAATCAGGCCAGTGACGAAATGGCCCACCTTTCTCTGCAAGTAGTTACCAGCAATCCTACGGGCGGAGGCGACGGCCGCATGGTGCTCCAGGAAGCGCTCATGCGGCACAAGCTGGAACGCGACCCTGACGACTACGCCGCCAGCTACAATCTGGGCGCCCTGCTGCTCGCCCGCGGCCAACCGGCCGAGGCCGTGCCACATTTCGAAAAAGCCATCGCCCAGCGGCCCGACAGTGCCACGGCGCTCAACAGCCTGGGCGCTGCCCTTATGCAGTTGGGCCGAAAGCAGGATGCGGTGCTCCGCCTGCAGCAGGCGGTTAAAGCCGAGCCCGACTACGCCGATGCTCGCTACAATCTCGCTTCCGCCCTCGCCTTCACCGGCCAGTTTGCCGAGTCGGCTGAGCAGTTCCAATGGGTGGTGCAACACCGGCCCAACGATGCCGACGCCGAGGCCCGCCTGGGTTCCGTCCTCGCCGCCCAAAAGGACTACAAGGATGCCGAACTCCACCTTCGCCGCGCTCTCAATCTCGATCCCAATAACCAGGTAGCCAAAGATAATCTGCGGCTGCTGCAGCAGGTTCGCGATCAGACCGGCCCCGCCCACTGAAAAACACGAATCGATTCCCCGCCTAGGGCTGGCATTTTGCTGGCTGCGCGTTCAGGTGCTCGAGAAATTTGCGCGCTTTTTCTAAATCGGGGTTGAATTGCAGCACCCGGTTCAGGTAGCCGCGCGCTTCCTCCACTCTTCCCAGATCGCACGACACCAGCGCCAGGTCGATGCCGATGGCGCTGTGCGCCGGCGCGCGCCGAAATGCGTCCTGCCACAGTTTCATGGCCGCCTCGGGATTTCCCCCTTGCGCTTCGATCACTCCCGGATTCACGGCCGCATCCAGTTCGCTGGGATACGCCCGCAGCATCATTCATGCGAAGGCAGGAGGATGGAGCAGGGCCTTGCCCTGCCTTAGAACTGCTGACGATGCGACGGCTTCAGCCGCTGGGGTATTTTTGGAAAACGCATCGCGAGAAACCGCGGAGAGTACATCTGAAGGGCGACATTCTGCCGTCGCTTCGCAGGCAGAAGTGAGGCTATCTGGCGTCGCTTCGCGCTTAGGAGTGATGAGGACAAAAAAATACGGGGGAGTCATTCCGACTCCCCCATTATGAACCTGCTCGCACCCGCTCAGAACATCAGCTTCAGCCCGAACTGCAACTCGCGCATGGTCGTGCCGAACTGAATGTCCTTGATCAAGCCGTTGGTTCCGCCGCAATCAACGCAAGTGCCGCCCGTGGCTTGGCCGTCATTCTGGCTGAAGTCCAGCACCGGATGGTTGAATACGTTGAAGGCATCCACGCGGAACTGTGCGTTGACGCGTTCGCTGATTTTGAAGTTCTTGGCCACCGACATATCGTCCGTGAACGCCCCGGGTCCCCAGTAGCTGTTGCGTCCGGCATTGCCCACCGTGCCGCAGGCCGGCAGCGCGAACGGCCCCGAAGTCGGTCGCGACAGACTACAGGTATCCGTTCCTAGAGCTGCCGTCGGATAAGAAATCGACGGCACCGGGGTGAAGTAGGTAACTGTATGGCTGACCGGATCCAGTGATCCAGCTCCCATATGGAAAGAGCCAGTCACGTTGGGCATGCACGGAATGCCGGTGTCGTTCACCAGCCCGCACTCACCCAGGGTGGGCGTCCAGGGCAGACCGCTGCTCCAGTTCATGGTGTCTGTCAGTTGCCATCCGCCTACGATCAGATCCATGGCTTTCCCTACCCCGCTGGCGAATTTCTTACCCCGCCCAAAGGGTAGATCATAGACAAGGTTGGTGACCCACACGTTCTTGCGGTTGAAGTCATCCGGCCCGTAAGCCAGGTGGCGATCCGGGATGGATCCGTAGGGGAAGTTATTATCCGCGCTCCAGTTGTTGGCGTGCGAATAAGTGTAGGTGGACATGAACTGCAGGCCCTGCGAGAAGCGCTTATCCACCCGCACTTGCAGGGCGTTGTAGTTGGCGCTGGCATCGTTGCCGAAGTAGTTGCCCATGATCCCGTCGGTGCAGCACATCATGGTTGTGCCGGTAGCAGGATCGATCACGCCGGGATAAGTAAAGTGGTTGTAGAAGGGACGGCGCTGCTCTGCCGGCACCAGGGGCACGAATTTTATACCGGTTGCGGTAACCACTGCCGTGCCCGGACCCAGCGGCACTGGGTTCAGGTCATACGCCGGGCCATTGCCGGCGAAGACGTGCGAACCCTTGTTACCCACGTAGGCCACCTCCAGCGTCATCGTGTTGGTCAGCTGGCGCTGTACTGTGGCATTCCACGCGTCCAGAGTGGGCAGGCGCTGCACCAGCGGCCGCATTCTGGGCTGCACGTTATTAGCCGGACCGCCCAGCGGGATAACTCCGCTCTGCAGCATGCTGGTTGGAACCGTCGTTGTGGGATACGGTCCCGGACCTGACGCCAGGGTAAACGCCGTGAAGTAGGCGGTGTTGCCCAGACTCGCCGAAGGGAACAGTTGCTGGTTGAGCAGTACCGGCAGGTTCTGCGTGACCGCGTGGCCGAAGTTGGACCCGAATACTCCGATATCGAAGCTGCGGCCATAGCCCATGCGCACTACCGTCTTAGGCGTCAGTTGGTACGCTACGCCCAGCCGCGGAGCAAAAGCATGCCAGTCGTTGGACACGTTTCCATTGAGGCCGTACGGCCCTTCGCCGGCGACCCGGATGATGCCTTCCACTGGATTGGCGAAGCCGCCGTTATCTTTGCCGTTGACTGTCTCCGGGAAGTAAATTTCCCAGCGCAGTCCATAATTCAAGGTGAATTTCGGCGTCACGCGCCAGGTGTCCTGCCCGTAGTAGAAGAACCGTTTCTGCCGCTCCGCCGCGTTCAGGCTGGTGCTGACAAAACGATCCAGGTGGTTCACGTCGCCCAGCAGGAAGTTGGCAAATCCGGAGCCGCCGGTCCCTGCCGCCGAAGTGGCGCCGCTCTGCAACCCGCTGCCGCTGGTGCTGCTGGTGAAGTGCAGCTGCCCGGTGCGGTTGGCGTCGCTGGGTACGCGCAGGTTCATGGCATAGCGCATGTCGGCGCCAAACTTGATCTGGTGATTGCCCTTGATCTTCGTCCAGTTGTTCACGAACTGGAACTGCTGTTCGCTTTCCGTCAGTGGGCAGTTGCAGCGCCCCACGTTCAAGCCATCGCCCATGGCATAAGTGCTCTGGTCCGATCCGGCATTGATCGCCGGCGCCAGGCCGTCGAACATTGGCAACCCGGAGGTAAACAGCGCCGCCGCTCCGCTTTGGTTCAGCCCGGGTATGCCCAGGTTGGTGGCTGCCGCTACTCCCGCATCCGGCTTGGAGGTCTGTGGGTTGTACTTGAACCATCCGAAACGGAAATCCGTCAGCAGTGTGTTGCTGACCGTCTTGGTGAAGCCGGAAGCCAGGCTGTAATCGTGGTTGATCGAGCTTCCGGAAAGTCCGTTCAAACCGTTGCCTAGGCCGCCTAGTTGCGGACCCAGGGCGGGACTCCCTGACAGCGTGTAGTACGCCAGGCTGAAGCGTCCAAATACCTGCAGCGTCTGGCTGGCGTTGTAGTCAATGCGGGTATCAAACTGATTCTGCTTAAACGGGCCAGATCCCGAAAAGATGAAGTTGTCGGTCACCGAATTATTGGACGGCGCCGGCATCAACGACAGCATTTTCTGCGCGATGGGGGAAATCATGCCCAGCGGTATCCAGTTGGGCTCGGTGGCGAAGCCGGCCGGTCCGCAGAAAGGAAGTCGCGCCGCGGGATTCCCGCCGCCGGTGTTCGGATTGTAAATCAGGCTGCTGGGCCCGCTGCCGCTGCCAATGAAAGGCGTGTACTGGCTCAGGTTACAGAATCCGCTGCCATCGCCTGCCCCGGTGCAGCTGTGGATCACCTGCGTAGTCGGAACCGTCAACAGTGAGGTAGCGCCCGTAGTCTGGCGCGTGCCCTGGTAGTCGCCAAAGAAGAACAGTTTGTCCTTGATTATCGGACCGCCAATGGTGCCCCCGAATTGGTTCCACTTGGTGGGCGGGATAAAGCGTCCGGTAATGCTGTTGGGCGCGTACTGGGTAAACGGATCACGCGCCTGCGTGGCATCCGTGCGCCGGAACCAGAAACCTTCACCGTGGAAATCGTTGGTGCCCGACTTGGTCTGCACCGTCATCACGCCGGCCACGGCTTTGCCGAACTCGGCGTCGTAGTTCTGCAGGTCGATCTTGGTTTCAGTGATGGCGTCCATGTTGGGATTGACCACGATAATTCCCAGGATCGGGTCCTGGTTATCGGTGCCGTCCAACTCGTAGGCCGTTCCGCTGAAGTGTTGCCCATTCACGTAAATTTGCTGGCTGCCCTGGGGATTCTCCGTCGCCGCGTGGTTCCAGCCGGTCAGCAGCTGTGTGCCGGGGGAAATCAACAATAACGACTGGAAGTTGCGGTTCAGGATCGGCAGCTGTTCCACGTAACGCGAATTGAATGTGGTGGCCACGTCGGCGCGGTCGGTCTTCAGCTGCGGCGCCTCTCCCGTCACCTCTACCGCCTCGCTCACCTGCCCGAGTTGCAAGGGCATGTCCACCTTGGAGCCCTGGTCGGCGTTGACCACGACTGGCCCCTGCGTCGCCGTCTTGAAACCTGAGGCCTCCACCTTCACCGAGTAGTTGTCCGGAATCAGGTGGGTGACCGTGTAATTGCCGGTTTCGTTGGTGGTGGTCGTCGTCGACGTGCCTTTGGCAATGTCGGTGACCGTCACCTTGGCATTGGGTACGGCCGCTCCGCTGGGATCGGTAACCGTGCCGAAAATGTTCCCGTAGACCGCCTGGCTCGATGCTGTTCTGGGAAGAACGGAAATAATGCAGAACAACGCGGCAAACAGCAGGGCACAGCGCCTCATCGTGGGCCTCCCCCAAAGTGTTGCTACTGCGCTGGCGTCGCCCCGGACCAACCGCGTCCGGGAAGTAGGTTTCGACGTTCAGGGGCCGAAGAGGACCGACTTGCAGGGTCCGTTACTGCTGCACAACCCGGTCGCGCTACTGCCGACCGCCGCCTTCCCGCCTCTGCTGCTTGGGGAGCGAGGCCGAAATTGCGGATCACACCGACACGTGACACACGTCACACGTGGAGGTGCAACGCATCACGCTATCACAAGCTAGCACTGTGTCAATACCTATCCACGGAAAATCCGCTATTGCCCATTTGAGATTTCGCGGGGGCCGGACGGCAGGGTTTACAGTTTTGGCACCTGCAGCTGCGGGTCGAGCTGTTTGGCTTTCTGAAATTCCTCCCGCGCCTGCGCCGGCTGCCCTTTCCTGGCCAGCGCCTGCCCCAGCTGATAATGCGCCGGCGCATACTGGGCGGAAAGTTGGATGGCGTGCTGAAACTGCGAAATAGCGCCGTCGAGATCCCCGGCATTGAGCAGGCGCATCCCCGAATTGGTGGCGAAGACCGCCCCCTGCAGGCTGGTCTGCTGCTTCATGATCTGTTGGGTGGCGCGAGCCTCGGCCTGCGCTCCCGCCGCATCCCCTGCCTCGCGCAACACCGAAGCCAGAATGCTGTGCGCGCCTAGAAAATTGGGCTGCAGCCGGATGGCCTCCCGCAACGCCGCTTCCGCTTCCGGCAGCTTTTTTTCCTGCCTCAGCACCGCCCCTAGCGTGTAATACGCTTCCGCGTAGTCGGGCTTGACCTTCACCGCTCCCCGCAGCTGCTGTTCCGCTTCCGGAAATTTGCCTTCCTGCCAGTAGGTGACGCCCAGCGTATAGTACGTGTCGGGCAGGCTGGGATCCAGCTGCAGCGCTTTCTGCCACTCCGTGATCGCCTGCGGCAGGCGGTCGGTCAGCTTGTAGGCGAGCCCCAGGTCGTAGTGCAGCTGCGCATCGTCCGGCGCCTGCGCCAGCGCTCCCTGAAACTCCTTGACCGCGCCCGCGAAGTCTGCCTTCTGCAGGTAGGCGGCCCCCAGGTTCTTGCGGTAACTGCTGTCCCCCGGACGCAGCCGGATGGCCGATTGAAACTCCGTCATGGCGGTATTGGCATCGCCGCGCTGCAGCAGCGCGATGCCCAGGTTGTTGTGCGCTTCCGCGTCCTGGGGTGCCAGCTCTGCCGCTTTCTGAAACGCCGCCAGCGCCTGTTGCGGTTCGCCCGCCTTCTGCGCCAGCAGTCCCAGTTGGGTCTGCGCCGGGGCGAAGTCGGGTTTCAGCCGCACGCAGTTTTGCGCCGCCTCCAGCGCTCCCGCCGTGTCCCCCTCGGCTTCCAGAACCTGTCCCAGATAGGAATATGCGGCCGCATCCTGCGGGTTCAGGCGAACCGCCTCGCGCAGACTCGCGGCCGCTTTGTCCCACTCCTGCAGTTTCCACAGCGCCGCTCCCAGATGGAAATGCGCCGCTTCGTAAGCCGGCTGCAGGCGCACCGCTTCGCGGAACTCGGCAATTGCCTTGGCGTATTGCGAATCCTGCGCGAGAAGTACTCCTACCGCGTCATGCAGGTCGGCGCGCTGCGGCGCCAGGCGCGACGCCTGGCTCATCTCGTCCAGCGCCATCCCGGTTTGCCCCTGCGCGCTCAGTGCTTGCGCCAGCTGCTGCCGCGCTTCCGCATCCGAGGGCGCCAGCTGCACCCCCCGGCGCAACTCCGCCATTCCGGCCTGGCTTTCGCCGCGGCCAAGCAGCGCCGTGCCCAGGGAAGTGTGCGCCTGCGCCAGCCCGGGTTTGAGGGCAATCGCCTTGCGGAATTCGGCCACGGCTCGATCGACCTCGCGCTCTTGCAGCAGCACCTGTCCCAGCGCCGTATGCAGTTCGGCTACGCGCGGGCTGAGATGCACCGCCTCTTCCAGGGCCCGGCGGGCAGCCGGAAAATCGCCTTTCTGCGCGCTGGCCACGCCCCGCGCGTACGCCGCGCGCGTGCGTTCGGCGACATTGCCGCCCTGCCCCCAGCCCGCGTGTGGCCACAGGCAGACCACACAAATAGCTAGAAAAAATTTTCTTCGGATTGAGGCCAAGGCAGGAAGCACGCAGGATCCTGGGGGCACATCCGGTAGAAAAAAACCATATCAGAAAGCCGCAGCGGCTGGAATCAGCCGGTGGCTGGGCAAACGCCCCACCCGCTTTATTTCGTCGGCCCGTGGGAGGCGCTCTTGACCCGCTCCCGAATCCGCCCCCATAGTAAGCGGAACGATGTCGTCGGCCCCGAACTCCCGTCTGTGCTGGATTTCTCTCATTCTTTTTGCTGTCGCCGTACTCTGCCTGCCCGCTCTGGCTCAGAGAGCTAAGCCCGCTGCTCCCCAGGCTCCCCGCATTGCGTGGTTCACCGATATCGCCCAAAAAGCCGGTTTGACCATGCAGGAGATCTTTGGCGGCTTGGAGACCAAGCAGTACATCATCGAAACCACCGGCACCGGGGTGGCCATCTTCGACTACGACAACGACGGCTGGCCCGACATTTTTATTGTCAACGGCACCACGCTCGAGGGATTTCCCCCCGGCAAAGGACCCACCAATCATCTCTACCGCAACAATCACGACGGCACTTTTACTGACGTCACTGTGCAGGCGGGTCTGGCGGGTGCCCCCGGCTGGGGGCAGGGTGTCTGCGTAGGCGACTACGATAACGACGGCTTGGAAGATCTCTACGTCACCTACTACGGCAAGAACCGCCTTTACCACAACAATCACGGTACGTTTAGCGAAGTGGGGGAAAAAGCCGGCGTGGCGGGCACCGGCAAAGCCTGGGGCTCCGGCTGCGCCTTCGTGGATTACGATCGCGACGGTAAGCTCGACTTAATGGTCGCCAATTACGTCGATTTTGATCTGGCCACCGCCCCCAAACCCGGCGACCGGCCCACTTGTCTCTGGAAAGGCGTGCCCGTGATGTGCGGCCCTCGTGGCCTGAAGGCAGCCAAGAACATCCTCTATCACAATCGCGGCGACGGTACTTTTGAGGACGTCAGCGCCAAGTCCCACATTGATCAGGCCACGGGCTATTACTCGCTCAGCGTCACTCCGCTGGATTACGACAACGACGGCTGGCCCGATATTTACGTGGCCTGCGACAGCACCCCCAGCATCCTCTACCACAACAACCACGATGGCACTTTCACCGACGTCGCGGTCGTGGCCGGCGCCGCCTTCAACGAAGATGGCCGCGCCCAGGCCGGCATGGGTTCCACCGCTGCCGATTATGACGGCGACGGCAACCTCGACATTTTCAAAACCAATTTTTCCGACGACACCTCCACCCTCTACCACAACAACGGCGACGGCACCTTTTCCGACGTGACCTTTCCCGCCGGCCTCGGCTTGCACACTCAATACCTGGGCTGGGGCGCCATGTTTTTCGATTTCGATAACGATACCTGGCCCGACCTGCTGCTGGTGAATGGCCACGTCTATCCCGAGGTGGACAAGTACAAGTTGGGCAGCAACTACGAGGAGCCGCGCATTCTCTACCACAACAACGGCAACGGTACCTTCACCGACATTTCCGCCGCCGCCGGCCCCGCCATCACCGAAAGGTGGTCAGGTCGCGGGCTGGCCATCGGAGATCTTTGGAACAACGGCCAACAGGCCGCTGTGATCAGCAACATGAATGCCCGCCCCAGCCTGCTGGTCAATCAGGCGCACAACGGCAATCACTGGATTGAGATGAAGACTGTGGGCACCACTTCCAACCGTGACGGCATCGGCGCGCGCATCACGCTGAAGATAGGGAAACGAACTCTGGTGGACGAAGTACGCAGCGGCTCCAGCTACGACTCCAATAGCGACATGCGCGTGCACTTCGGACTCGGCCTGGCGACCAAGATTGACGACCTGCAGATTCGCTGGCCCAGCGGCCTGGTGGAGCGCTTTACCGGGCTCTCGGTCGACTCCATCCACATCCTGCGCGAAGGCACCGGCGTGAAGGTGAATGACCCTGCAGTGCGGCCAAGACTGACCACTAAATAAGGTAACGCTTGTCATCCTGACCGAGCGCGACGGAGCTCCGCGAGGGAGCGCGAGTGGAAGGACCTTGCGTTTTTGTTTGCTCTTGTGGCCGCGTTCATTTCTTCCCAAACCTCATCGTTCGAACAATCCCCTTACCCTCCTGCACATACACCACCTGGTCGGCCGGCACATCCTTCAGGGTATCCACCTGCCCGCTCGGCCAGCGAATCTCCAGCAGCTGCACCTTCTCCGCTTTGCCCAGTCCGAAATGGATGCGCAGATCGCTCTGCGATAAATACCCTCCCCCACTGCGCACCTCGTCGATCTGCTGGTGGGGCGTCGATTCGTCGGGCGGCTGCGTTACGCAGCGCAGGCGCGCCCCTATCCCGCTGCGGTTCGACTTCACTCCTATAGTCCGCACCTTGATCCAGTGTGCCTTTCCCGGCGAATCGCAGCGCAGCAACTGCGGAAAGGAATTTACTGTGTTCACCACCATGTCCACGTCGCCGTCGTTGTCGAAATCGCCAAAGGCGCAGCCGCGCGCTGGCGCCGGCGTGGTGATGCCCGGCCCCGCCACCAGCGAAACATCCTCAAAGTTGCCGTCGCGCAGGTTGCGGTACACCAGCTTGCGCTGCGCGTAGCCCTCCTCCGTGGTCAGCTGTTCCACTTCCGGGTACACATGACCGTTGCAGATCAGGATGTCGGGCCAGCCGTCGTTGTCCATGTCGAACCAGCCGCAGCCCCAGCCCAGAAAGCGCGTGTTCATCCCCAGCCCGGACGCAAACGTCATGTCTTCGAAGTTGTCGTTGCCCAGGTTGTGATACAGCGAGTGCGTATCGCCGGCGAAGTTCGTCTTAACGATGTCCAGGTTGCCGTCCAGATCGTAATCGCCGGCCGAAACCCCCATACCCGCCTGCGGCTTGCCGTCAGGACTGAAAGCGCAACCCGCCAGAATCCCAATGTCCTCGAATTTTCCGTTCTTCTTGTTCTGATACAGCAAACTGGGGCTGGAATCGTCGGCTACATAAATATCCGGCCAGCCGTCGTTATCGAAGTCGGCGGTCAGTACCCCCAGTCCGTAGGTTCCGTTGGCCTGCAGGATTCCGGACTCTTCCGAAACATCCGTGAACGTGCCGTTGCCGTTGTTGTGATACAGAATATTTTTGCTGCCGTTCAGTCCCGGCGGCCCGCACGCCACCATGATCCCTTTGTACAAACACGGCCCCGATTCCGGCAGTGGCGCCGTCTTCAAATCCAGGTCGATGTAGTTGGCCACGAACAGATCAAGATGCCCGTCCCGGTCGTAGTCGATGAACGCACAGCCCGTGCTCCAGCGCTTTCCATTGCCGCC
>DATGIY010000618.1:0-6260 GCA_035295475.1 Terriglobales bacterium | reverse complement strand
ACGCTCGACGGTCCGCGCACCATCGTCGTGCTCAATGGCAGGAAGGTAGTGGACTACAAGGACGGCGATCCGGTTCCGGCCAAGAAGTTCGATTTTGAGCCGGAACGGGGGCCACGGCCCAACTTCGGCTATATCGGGCTGCAAAATCATAGCGACAACGATGTGGTTTTTTTTAAAGAGGTAGCCATCAAACCGCTGAAGTAAGGCTCGGCGGAGTGGAACCAGGCAGTTTGCGGAGGAGAAAATTGGCCATGAAAAATGATTTTTCCCGTCGTCAATTTCTGCAGTCCAGCGCGGTAGCCGCAGGAGGCCTGCTGGCCGCCAAGACCCTGTTGCTCGATCCGGCGCCGCTGGGCGCGCAAAATAAGCCGGTGGCGCCCAGTGACCGCGTGCGCTTCGGCATCATCGGAATCGGCATGCAGGGTTCAGGATTGCTGACAAACGCCATCACCCTGCCCGGAGCGGAGTGTGTGGCTGCCGCTGATCTCTATGACGGCCGCCACACGCTGGCTAAGGAGATCACCAACAATCCCAGTCTGCCTACGACCCGCCGCTACCACGAGCTGCTGGAGCGCAAAGATATCGATTGCCTTATCGCCGCTGTACCCGATCACTGGCATAAGCGGGTGGTGGTAGATGCCTGCAATGCCGGCAAGGACATCTACTGCGAGAAGCCTATGTCGCACACCATTCCCGATGGCTTTGCCATGGTGGAGGCGGCTCAGAAGAACAACCGCATCGTGCAGATCGGGTCGCAGCGGGTCAGCTCGAACTTAGCGGAAAAGGCGCGCGAGCTCTATCACGGAGGAGCCATCGGCAACATCGAGATGGTGGAGCTCACTTTGGGCCGCAACGACCCCACCGGCGCCTGGGAGTACCCCCCGCCGTTTGACCTCTCTCCTCAGACTTTGGACTGGGATACCTGGCTGAATGACGCGCCCAAAATTCCGTTCAACAAGTACCACTTCGCCCGCTGGCGTTGCTGGAAGGAATACGGAACCGGGGTGGCGGGCGACTTAATGGTTCACCTGCTGAGCGGCATGATGTACACGCTGGGTTGGAACGAGCCTCCACGTTCGGCCCAGGCGCTGGGCGGGATCTTCCGTTTTAATGACGGCCGCAACATGCCGGATTTTCACGTGGTGCTGTTCGACTATCACGGAATTCCGGTCTACGTGCGACTGGATCTGGGCTGCGAGTCTCAGGAATTGGCCCGTTTTATGGGTCCCAAGGGCATTCTCGACGCCGGTGAATTCGAATTGAGGCATCAGTTCCAGCCTGGCATCGACCTGGCGCCCAGCTATTACTCGTCAGGTTTCCCGCAGAAGATGCGCGAGGAGTACGTCGCCGAGTGGCATGCTAAGAACGATCCACCCCTGGGCAAAGAACCGATGTATCCGACCACGGTTTATGCCGGCCACGACTGGGACGACGTTAAACCGCATATCTGGAATTTCTTCCAGGCCGTGAAGTCGCGCAAGCCGGTGGTGGAGGACGCCGTTTTCGGCAACCACGCCGCCATCGCCTGCCACATGGCAAATGAAGCCTATTTCCGCAAAAAGACCGTTTATTGGGACGAGGCTTCCAAGAATATCCGGACCTAGCTTCACCGGGAACGACGATAGCGGCGGCCTTCGGTCGCCGCTTTTTATTGATCTGCGTACACCATGCAACTTCTCAGGTGGCCGAAAGGGCAAGGGACTTGCCGAAAAGCAACTACATACTTGCGCTGGACCAGGGTACGACCTCGAGCCGGGCCCTGCTCTTCGACCGCGAAGGACAGATGGTGAGCGTTGCACAGCAGGAATTTGAACAGCTTTATCCCTGTCCTGGGCAAGTGGAGCACGATCCGGAAGCGATCTGGAATTCCCAACTGTCCGTAGCGCGACAGGTGCTGCAGAAAAGTGGCATCTCGCCTCGTAATGTGGCTGCCATCGGGCTGACCAACCAGCGGGAAACAACAATTCTGTGGGAGCGCGCGAGCGGGCGCCCGGTGGGCAACGCTATCGTGTGGCAGAGCCGCGTCAGCGCTCCGATCTGTGACCGACTGAAGTCCGACGGACTAGAGCCAACGTTTCGCGAACGCACGGGCCTGGTACTGGACGCTTACTTCTCAGGGACGAAGATCAAATACCTGCTGGACACGATTCCCGGCTTGCGATCCCGGGCCGAGCGCGGCGAGATTCTGTTCGGCACTGTCGATAGCTTCCTGCTGTGGCGACTCACGGGCGGCCGGCGTCATGCCACCGACGTCAGCAACGCCAGCCGTACCCTGCTGTTCAATATTCATAGTCTCGACTGGGATGAAGAGCTGCTCCGAATCCTGGGTGTGCCGCGCGTCATGTTGCCGGAAGTGGTCTCGAACAGCGAAGTGTATGGCGAAACCCTTCCCGACCTTCTAGGCTCGGCGATTCGCATCTCCGGTATGGCGGGAGATCAGCAGGCGGCGCTGTTCGGCCAAGCCTGTTTTGAACCCGGCACCGCCAAGAATACCTACGGCACGGGCTGCTTCGCCCTGCTCAACACCGGCGGACAGCCGGTCATGTCACAGCGGGGGCTGCTGAGCTCGGTGGCCTGGAAAGTCGGAGGCAAAGTCACCTACTGTCTCGAAGGGGCAGTGTTTATCGCCGGAGCGGTCGTGCAATGGCTGCGCGATGGATTGCGGATCATCGCCAGCTCCGCCGAGGTGGAAAAGCTGGCGGCTGGCGTGACTGATTCCGCCGGCATCTACTTCGTACCGGCTTTCGTTGGCTTGGGAGCGCCCCACTGGGACCCCTACGCCCGCGGCACTGTAATCGGTATTACTCGTGACACAACCCAGGCCCACATCGCACGCGCGGCCCTGGAGGCAATAGCGTATCAGACCTGTGACGTGCTTACCCTGATGCAGCAGGAAGCCGGGTTACGGCTGCCGTACCTGAAAGTTGACGGAGGCGCCGCCTGCAATGAGCTGCTGATGCAATTTCAAGCCGACCTTCTCGGAGTAACGGTTCGCCGGCCTGCCATTCTGGAGACAACCGCGCTGGGCGCCGCCTACCTGGCCGGGCTGGCGGCTGGATATTGGCAGGATACAGGGGAAATCGCCCGCCACTGGTCGCTGGAGCGGGAATTCGCTCCCCGGATGGATGCCGGCAAACGGGAGCAGCTCTGCCGGCGCTGGGAGCAAGCTGTCGCTCGATCGCGCTCCTGGGCAAGAGAGTAGAGGTCCGGCACATGGCGTGGGCCGTGGTTTGGCGCTATGCTTGTGAAGCAAGTCCCACCTGACAGGCAGGGCGGTTTGGGCTCCGCCGCGGCCGAATTGGAATCGACTCACGAATTCTGTTAGGATTCACTGCATTGTCACCGTTGGTGACAAGTCTCTGTTCCCCACTCATGCGGTTTGAACGTCAGCAAGATTGCAGGCACGATTATGCGTACTGGTGCGAAATCCGCACCCCCGGAGTGGGCGAGAAAGATTCAGGAACTGCGTCACAAGCTGAACCTCAGCCAGACGGATTTTGCGGAACGGCTGCGGGTTTCGGCCATGGCGGTGTCGCGCTGGGAGCGAGGAATTAACGAACCTCCCGGCGAGGCTTATGTGGCCATGGGAAAACTGGCGGGTTCGCCCGAGTGCTGGTTCTTCTGGGAGAGAACGGGCCTCAGGAAATCAGACATGGAAAAGGCGCTGAAGCGGGGCGCGCCCTGAGGTCTACCTCGGGTGTTGAATTCAAGCGGCGCCCGTCAGCGTCCTTTCGGGATGCGATGCGAACCACCGCAGCGCCAGCCGGGAAACATCGCTCAGAGCGCCGGGTTCTTCGCACAGGTGGGTGGCGCCCGGAGCAATGTCCAGCTTTTCTCCCCGGGTAGTTCCTGGAAAGCCTGGCGGTTCGACGCAAGTACCCGAAGATCGTTGTCATTCACGAGTAGAGCGTGGCTAAGTGCCTTCCGGCGAAAAAGCGGTCAGGCAGCGACGTCATTCAGAGTTTCCGGCCGGGACGGACCTCGAAAACGGATCACCGTTCGGCTCCCGTCAGCAGCTTCGATTTCCAGCCCCCCGTGGCCGCCGCTTCCCCCCTCCAGGAACAGTAATCGTTTGGGATCGCTGACGAAATGCGTGAGATGATCATCCGGCGACCTGCCTAAAGCGATGGAGATTCGATCATGGCCTTCAGAGTGCTCCGGCGTTATGCCTTCCAGTTGTAAATTCTCGGCTTCCACTCCGGTAACGCTGCCTCTTCCTTCAACCTCCATGCTTACCAGCCAACGCTCATGCTGCCGACTGAAGCCGTCGAGGAAAGAGAGCCATTCACCGCGGGGTATTTCCCGGCTCTGGTGTTGCGGGCCGGAACCTGCCACTGCTGACGCATCTTCTCCACCCGAGTATCCCCCGAGAACTTGCCCACCCTCGTAGGTCAACTCCGAACTGCCATGGTCTTCATAACCAGCGGCGCCACGTTCACCCTGACCCCACGCGGCTTCGGTGCGAATGGGGGCATCGCCTGGTGGATGCGGGCCAGACATGGGATAAACACCCGATCGGCCTACTTCATCGCGCCGGCCCTCTCCGCCGCGAGGTTCTCCGCTCTGCGAAACATCTTTGCAATCTGCTTCTTTGTGCCGCAATTCTTCCTGATTCCTCTCGTCTGACATTTGCCAGCTCCTTCCCAGAAACTTGTTGCGTGTCAAATCCCGCAGTCGCCGCTTTGCGAAGAATGATTCGCGTAGCGGTGACCCCTAGAACTCAGGCGCTCCGCAAGGGGCGCTGCTCCACCGCCGAGCGCTCCAACAACTCGCGTACCTCCTCATCGCTGACCTGGGGGAAATTGCGATACCACTGTCCCACGGCTTGAAACGGCTCGGGAGTAGAAAGGCAGATCACATGATCCACATCCTGTTCGGAACGCAATTCGTCGCACGTGCTGGCGGCAGCAACCGGCACAGCCACCAATAGGGATGCGGGATCGAGGTTCCGAATCGCCGTGACTGCAGCGCGCATGGTTGAGCCCGTGGCTAAACCATCATCCACCAGAATCACGGCGTGTCCGCGCACCGCCAGGGGCGGACGGGCGCCACGGTATGCTCGTTCGCGGCGCTCGATTTCCTGCTGCTCTCGGGCGCTTACGCTGCGGATGACCTCATCGGGGATATTTAGCGCATGCACCACGTCCGGGTTGAGGACGATCACGCCACCAGAGGCGACCGCCCCCATAGCCAACTCCGGCTGCCCGGGAGTACCCAGCTTGCGGACGATAAACACGTCCAGTGGGACATTAAGCGCTTCCGCCACCGCGGAGGCGACAACAACTCCGCCCCGAGGAATCGCGAGAACAATGGTGTCGCCGCGGCCAGCGAACCCCATGAGCCTGACAGCCAGCGCACGGCCTGCGTCCACTCGATCCTGAAACACGATTTCGCCCATCGGCTATTCCGGCACCTCGAGTGTTGGAGAAGAGTTACGCCTTAGTTTGGGATGTGGCCAGCAAGAGGAAAGGTTTACAAGCCTAACTGTGGGAAAGATGGATTCTCCTCGTAAAGCTTGACGGGAACCGCAGTCGTGACCGAGAAACGTTTTGTACACGACGTAAAACGCGAAGAATTTCTAGGAGCTATGCCGCCGCAAGCAGGGTCAGCACAGCCTCCCGCTCACGCGGCCCGTCGAACTCCATGAGCACAACCCGCTGCCACGTGCCAAGGACCAGACTTCCCCGCTCGACCGGCAGAGTCACAGAAGTCCCTATTAGGGCTGAGAGAATGTGATCAGGCACGTGCGCAGGATTGTGGGGATGGCGATAGCGCAGTTTGGGGATCATGGCTTCAAAAGCATCGAGCATGTCGAGATCAGTGCCTGGATCCAGATCAGCCGTGGTCAGGGCTGCAGTCGTGTGCAGGATTCCCAAGTGGCAGATCCCGCCCTGATCTCCGTAGGCCTTCTTCAGAGTGCGATTGATTTCCTCGGTGACGTCTATGACTTCGCGTTTACGGTGAGTCTTGATCAGCAGCTTGTGCATGGCCAACCTTGAGCTTTGGATGCCTGGTTGCGCCGGCAGTGCGGCATTTAAAAGTCTATTCCGGATTCACGCGCAGAGGAAAGGAATCAAAGTCACAGTTCGGTGCAGGCAGGAAAAGGATTGCCTGCCTGCGCCCGAACCCGTTCGCGGTCCCAAGCGAACGAACCTAACCCGCCCAACTCTCCTCCATCTGCTCGCGGTCGCTCTTGCGACGGCGGTTCTCCTGCCCCGGCGCCTCCGGCAGTTTGTCGTCGGGCCGGGCAAACCAGACAT
>DATGIY010000617.1:0-3793 GCA_035295475.1 Terriglobales bacterium | reverse complement strand
ATTGTGATCGTTCCCGGTCACGCCTTTGCCGGTGTGCGTTTAGGGCCGGAAATCCAGGATTGGTTGTACTTGGATCTTACGGTTCTGCCTCGAGGAACATTTCAGCAGGCAATGGCAAGGGCTCAGCACTGGCTGCGGAAGACTGCGCCCAACCAGCAGTTGATGGTGGACGTGGCCGCGGCCCGCGCGATGCGCATCTATCCCATTCCCGTTCCGCCGCAGCAGGCCAAGATGGTGAGCGCCGGCGACATCCGACTTGGGAACGCTAATTAAAACTGACAAGGGGCAACCGGCTACTGGTTTTTTCCCGGCAACCCGGTGATTCGAATCCCCGCGGCATGCCCCTTGTAACGGATATTAATCCCGATCAGCAAAGCGGTAATCTGCTCCAGCACGCGGGAGTTTTCCAGGCGCCCTCCGTCCACCGCGCGAACTCCGGGAATCTTTTCCGCCAGCTCGGAAGCCAGCTGGCGAGCCCGCTTGTCGTCGCTGCAGACGATCACGTCCGATTCGATAGGAGCGTCGCCGTTGGAGGAGTCGGCGGAAATGTTGTGAAAGGCGGCCGCCACCGTGACCCCGTCAGGCACCAACTCAGCCGCTTGTTCGGCGCACGAGCCTTGCCATACGCCGAGCGTGCGAGTGGGACGCCCGCCAACCGCCGTCGCTAGGGCGACCGTGGCATCAATGAGAACTGAACCCGGACGAAAATGCTTCTCCAGTTGCTTGAGCAACAGGGCATGGCCTTCGAAGGGAACGGTGAGCACAAGCAGATCGCAGGCTTCGCAGGCGGCGGCATTTTCCATGCCTTCGATTTTTGCGGAGCTGCCCACGCGGGCCGCGATTTCAGCCGCTGTGTTGCGGGCCCGAGCGGCATCGCGCGAGCCGATAATTACTTCCTCGCCTGCCTTTGCCCATCGCCAGGATAAGCCTTTGCCGGCCGGGCCGGTACCGCCCAGCACCGCTATCCTGTGCGTCATGCGGAAGCCACCTGCGGCGGTGGGACTGCCTTCCCTCGCGGTGCTTCCATAAGCCTGATTTTGGTGTACGTCGTGTTGCGCTCCCCGGGGATGCGGCCAATTTGACGAACCAATTGCTGAAATTCCTCCGGGCTGGTGTATTGCCCGGCAGTCGCCCCGGCCTCGCGAGAGATATTCTCCTCCATCAGGGTGCCGCCGTAATCGTTAGCCCCGGCACGCAGACAGAGCTGTGACAGAGCGCGATTCAGCTTCACCCAGGAGACTTGCACGTTGTCGATGGCACCGGCGAGGAGTAGGCGCGCCAGAGCGTGGATTTTCAGGTGCTCGGCCAGCGTGGGACCGGGGCGCGCGATGTTCTGCTGGTAAAGCAGAGTGTTGAAATGGACGAAGCCCAGCGGCACAAATTCGGTGAAGCCGCCGGTCTCGCGCTGGATTTGCCGAAAGAGCAGCAGTTGATTGACCCAGTGCTCCGGAGTCTCCACGTGACCGTACATCAGGGTGGAAGTGCTGCGAATACCACAGCGATGAGCCGTGGTGATGACCTCGCGCCATTGACGGGTAGAAAGCTTGTTGCGGGAGAGGACGAAGCGAACATCGTCATCCAGGATTTCCGCCGCCGTGCCCGGCAGCGTGTCGAGACCGGAATCGCGCAGCATGGAGAGATAGTCTGGCAATTGCATACCGGTCAGCTCCACCCCGTGGACGATTTCCATAGGAGAAAACGCGTGGATGTGCATGCCGGGCACCGCCCGCTTCACGGCCAGCAGGATGTCGCGATAATAGAACGAAGGTAACCCGTGCGGCAGGCCACCCTGAATGCAGACTTCGGTGGCCCCCTGCTGCCAGGCTTCGGCGGCTTTGGTCGCCACCTGCTCCAGAGTCAAGAAGTAGCTGTCGCTCTCGCGCGGGCCGCGGCTGAAGGCGCAGAATTTGCAGCCCACAAAGCAGACATTCGTAAAATTGATGTTGCGATTGACCACGTAGGTGACCACATCGCCGACGGTGGAACGCCGCAGTTCGTCAGCCGCCAGCAACAGGCCCAGGAGGTCGTCGCCCTCGAGACCCGCGAGCTGCAGGCATCGCTCACGTCCCAACACGCCGCCATCGCGAGCGGTCAGAACCCGTTCCAGGGACTCGCGAATCGCAGGCGTCAGCCGCGCGGCAATATCCTGCCACCGCTGGTGGTGAAAGTGCTCGAGTTGTGGCGTACCAGGACTGCGCGACATCGTTTTCCCCTCTTTAGCGGAACAGGTCGCGAGACGCCGGGCGGACCAGCTGGGTCGCCCGTCCTTCTCCCGGCGCAAAGCGGAACCCACGAATGATACACGCTGGCGTCGCTGCCAGCTTGCCGCAGACCAGGCCGGCGGCGCAAGCCAGTTCGTCGGCCACCGCTTCTACGCTGGCGTGCAGTTCATAGCCATAGGGATCGTGCTGGCCGCGGTAATCGTGCAGAGGCAGCAGTCCGGCTATGCCGATGGCGGCTTCGCACAGGCCTTCGCGCCAGGGCCGGCCGAAGCTGTCGCTGATGATCACAGCCAGCGAGAGCCGCAGCCGCTTCTCGATCTGCCGGCGCAAGCTGGCGGCGGAACGATCGGGATCCTCGGGCAGCAGAACCGCGCTGTGGCCGCCGTCTACATTGGAAAGATCGACGCCGCTGTTGGCGCACACCAGGCCGTGGCGCGTTTGCGTGATCAGTACTCCTTTTTCCTGACGCACGATGCGCTCGCTCTCGCGCAGGGCCAGTTCGACTACACGGGCATCGAGCTTGTAGCGTGCCGCCCACTCCGCGGCGTGACGCGAGGGCCGCACCGCCTCCAGAGATACGACTCGGCCTTCGGCCTTGGAAATGATCTTATGTTTGACCACGAGGACATCGCCATTGGCCAGCGTCAGGCCGGCACGGGAAAGCGCCTGCAACAGCAGAGCGCAAACATCGTCTCCGGCGCGAAGTTCACCGATTCCGGGGACCGGGATGGCGCGGATTTCGTTACCGGAGTCAGTCATGTAGGGTGAGAACAGGTGGTTCGAACTTCCACTCCCGCAGTAACTGCTGCGCGCGGGTCTCGCCTTCGGCGGTCAGCAACTGAGCCAGATCGGCGGGATTATCGACGTCCAGCCCGATCCGCGGCAGGCGCAGCACCACACAGGGTTTTCCGGTGGCTTGGGCGGCGCGCCAGTGGGGCTGGAAGCTGTCATTGCCGAAACGCAGAGGGAACAGGTTGGCGGGCCGGCGCAGCACGGCGTTGCTGCCGCGTCCATCCCAGCCCGGCACCAGCACGGACCCTTCCGCGGGTGCCGCGGCCAGCACCTGCTCGATATCCTCAGCCCGGACCAGGGGAATGTCGCCGGGAATGACCATCGTGCTGTCTTCGCCAGCGACAACACAATGCTCAGTGGCACGGGCTATCGCATCGCTTTCGCCCAGGTTTGCCGGGTCGTCAAGGACGGCAAACCCATAGCGCCGCGCCAGGCCCACAGCAAATGAATCGCTGGTCACTACTCCGACCCGGGTTTCATGATTCACCGCAGCCAGGGCTTCGAGCACGTCCTGCAGCATGGCCTGCGCTAAAGCCTGCCGCTCAGACCGGCTAAGCACGCCCGACAGCCGCTCCTTCGCGTTCTCGAGATTTTTTACCGGTAGGAGGATCATGGGTTCACACGGCGCGAGCAGCGGAGCGGGTTAGCAATTCGAGCACCACGGCGGCTAGCGCGGCCTTGTCGTCCGCCGTCTTCATGATGGTATTGGCGCAGTGCACCTGCAGGTCCGGGCGGCGCAGCGTCTCGGCGGCTTGGCTGTCGCGCTCATCCACAATCAG
>DATGIY010000616.1:0-2993 GCA_035295475.1 Terriglobales bacterium | reverse complement strand
TCGGAGGGCTGCCGGCCTTCAAAAACGTCCTGGACGGGGGACTCGGCTACGGTTTTGATGGTCTTCTTATTCTCAGGTGCCATGCGCGCTCCTAAATGATAGAGATGCGCGGGGCTGGGGACAAGGCTATAAAAACCGGGGGTTAGGAGTCGGGGGCCGCCGACCTCTGGATGTGGTTTTCCAATTCCGCCGAAACATTCCAGGGATGTCATCCTGAGCGAAGCCGGCCGATTCGCTTGCGAATCGGCCAGCGGAGTTGAAGGACCTTGTGTCTGCTTTGCTATGCCAAACGCAAGGTGCTTCGACTCGCGCTCATGGTGCTTCGCTCCATTCGCGCTCGCTCAGCATGACATCCTAAAAAGAAGTGCCAAACTTAAACCGCCGGTGCTCCCAAGCCGTTCTTACTGACTCCCGCCTCCTGAGTCCTGGCTACTCTTCTTCAACTCCCACGCTTTGGCGTATTTCCACGAAACGTACACAGCGTGATACAGGTGCAGCAGCAACCCTTCGCGGCCATCGATAAAGCCGAGGCGAAAGAAATAATTGTAGATAAAAGTGGCCAGGGGACGCAGCACAATGTCCACCAGGCTGAAGCCGCGCGGGCCGGCCATCTCCGCCCCCAGCGAGGAGTAGCGGTTCATGTGCTCCAGGTAGTCGGTGAGCGTGGGATAGGAGTGGTGAATGAGGGAAATCTCGCCGCCCATCCGAAAGTCCATTTCAGGGGAATGCTCGGTTTTGCCATTCACGCAAACTGTCTCGTGAACAGACCTATCTTCGAAACGGCCCTTTCCCCTGCGGAATAAGCGCAACTTCTTGTCCGGATAAAAGCCACCGTGCTTGATCCACTTTCCGAGGAAAAAGTTTTGGCGTGCAAACCAGATGCCGTCGAAACTGGAGTACACATCAGCATCGGGCCCCAAAATTCTGAGAATTACTTGTTGGGCTGAGTGGCTGACTTCTTCATCCGCATCCAGGCTCAGAATCCATTCTCCGCTGGCTTTCTGAATCGCCGAATTCTTTTGTGCGGCGTAGCCCTTCCACGGCTCAATGAACACCTTGGCGCCGTGCTGGCGGGCGATTTCCATGGTGCGGTCGGTGGAGCCCGAATCCACCACGATGACTTCTCCCTGGCCATCGCGCACCAGCGGAGCCACGCTGGCCAGCGTGCGTCCGAGGTTGGCCTCCTCGTTATAGGTGATGATGACGACCGAGAGCTGCACGGGGGAAGAATACAAGTACCCAGTACCTGGTACCTAGTACCGAGTATGCCGCGCCCCCAGACGGTTCTCCGCCTGAACCAGATCCAAAGCCAAGTTCCGAGCTAGTTTTCGGAAGGGCCTGGCTTCAGGCGCGCCGCCGGAAGGCGCAGGGAAGCATGTCCTTCGTTCGGGCCGGGTTTACTACTCCGGCCCCGAACTCGGATGACATCCCATTTTTTAGTTTTGCGGCTGTGGTTGGGGTTGCTGCGGCTTCGGCGTAGCCGGTTGCGGCACTTGTCCGCCGGAAGGCGCTACCGTGCCCGGAACTGAGGTCTGCGGTTGGGCCTGGGGTTCGGGCGCGGTCTGCGGCTGCTGCTGGGGTTGGGGTTGAGCTTGCGGCTCCGGGGTGTTCTGGGGCTGACCGGACGCAGGCGGCACGCCCTGCTGCGGCTCCTGTTCAAATTGCAGCTCCTGCGAAGGCTGGCGCGGCACGATTCCCGGCACATGCGGCAGCGTCTGCACTTTTCCGCTTTCCGCATCCGCCATTTCGATTGCGTTGTGGGTAAGGGTCAGGCCGGTGGCGAGATCGAGCTGCACTTTCGACTTTTCATAGTTATCCAGAGCGGCCACGGTGTTGGACTGTGCCTGGGCCAGATCCCGCTGCGCCGTCAGCACCAGGGTAGTGGTGGAGGCGCCAAGCGCGTATTTTTTCTGCTCCGCATCCAGCGACTGCCGGGCCAGTTCTTCGGCGCTTTGCGCCGCCAAAACTTGGGCGCGGTTCTGCTGTACCGTGAACTGAGCGTTTCGCACCTGAACGGCAATCTGGTTCTGCAGTTGCTGCAACAGCATCTGCGACTGGCGGTATTCCAGCTCCGAGCGCACCTGGGTCGCCTGCGCGGAACGGTTGCGGATGGGAATATTTACGTTGAATCCCACCGCATAATCGGGATAGTTGTAGCCGAACAAGGTGGAAAGGACGTCACTCATCCCCGTCGCCGGACGTACGTTCTTAGGGTTAATGCAGAAGGAACTCTTGTTCGTCCCGACCGGAGCACAAACTGAGAGCGGATTGGTGTTGCCGGCCAGAGCATTGGTGCCGTACCAGCCCACCAGATCCACGCTGGGCAACAGCAGATTGGCAGTGGACTTACGGGTGATCTCGCGATTAGTCAGGTCAATGCGCGACTGCGCCAGTTCGGGGCGGTGGGAGAGCGCATCGTTAATGAGATCCTGAATCGGGACCACCGGCTCCGTGGCTGGCAAGGTCATAGTGTCGGTGGGCACCACGTGAGCCGTGACCAGCGTCGGGTCAGACAGGCTCTTACTGATGGCGTTCTTCATCAGCAGTTCCTGCAGTTGCAGGTTGGTCTGGGCGGCGATCAGCGACTGATTGGCGGCGGCGACTCCACTCTCCGCGCGCACGATTTCGATGGGAGCCAGCGTCCCAATCTCGACCTGCTTTTTGTTGTCGGCGAGCGTCTTCTGCGCCAAAGCCAGCGAGCTCTCCTGCACCCGCACATTCTCATAGGCGCTGACCAGGTCCCAATATATGTTTTCGATCTGGGACACAGTTTGGATTACCTGGTTCCGGAATGCCACATCGGAAATCTCGCGGTTGTTTTTTGCGATTTTGATCAGGCGGCGGTTGGCGTTGAAACTCAAGCCCTGCAACAGGTGTTGGGTCAGAGTCAGACGGACTCCCCCATTCAGGACCGGGCTTAATTCGGTGAAGGTGCTGTTAGTGGTTTGCCGCTGATTGTTCCAGCCGACATTGAGCGAGGTGCCGGAGGCAAA
>DATGIY010000615.1:0-2088 GCA_035295475.1 Terriglobales bacterium | reverse complement strand
CAGCATGACCTGTTTTCCGCTGAACGCTTTACGCACCGAGAAATGCTGGGCTTGTCTCTGTCCGTCAAAATAAACAATGGGCCGGACCGGGGTTACGGCCTGGCGCTCCGCCGGACTCACTGCAGCTCGAAGATCGTCCAGAGAAATATCGAGATGGCGCGCAAGGGTCTTGGGAGCGCGGCGTCCATCGGGCATATTTTCCTGGAACAGTGCGAAGGCCCCTCGCGGGCGGATGATCGGATCCAGCAGCCGTCCAGTCGCGGTGCCGTCGCGAAACTCGAGACGGTTAGCGACAATGTGCCTTACCCCCAGGTGCTGTGCCAGAGGCCGCATGATGTGATCCAGCGCCTGGCTAACCAGCACAACATCAGCGCCAGATTGCACCAGCTCCTGGACTTGCTGAACTCCACTTTCCTTGAGGTTCGGCTTCAACTTGTACAGGAAGAATTCTTCCCCCAACAGGTCGAGACGATCCCGGGTGACGCCGCGTAACACGGTGTGCAGAACTCGCGTGGCAAATTTGCGGTTCGTGGAGTAGAGAAACGGGCGCATCAGCGCCATCAGGAAGATAAGGCCGCGCCGGCGAAACCGTTCTGCGAAAGTCTGGGCATTCCAGGTGAAAAATGCCACTGGCCTGACCACGGTGAGGTCAAGCAAGCTGCCTTCGACCCGCCAGTAGACAGTAGGGGTCGAGTTGGAATTATGGTTGGACTGATCCAAAATCGTTATTCGCCTTAGTAGTCGGGACCATCAGTAGCCGGACGAACGTTATTGTAAACAATGCACGCATAGGAACGAAGCGGAAGGCGTGAGTTTCTTGGGTCAGATGGGGGTTGGCTTCGCAGGATAACCTCGGCCCCGGCCTACAATCAGCGCGACTGATCCGCTAATTGCCACCGTCGCGGCAATTGCCAATAGGCCTCCACGGAATCCTCCCCCCGCCGTTCGGAACAGACCAATAATGTCCGGGCCAAAATAGCCGCCAAGATTGGCCAGGGAGTTGATCATGGCAATCCCGGCTGCCGCTGACAGGCCGGCCATGGAAGAGGTCGCCATGGCCCAGAAGGGTCCACACATGGCCTCCGCGAAGGCGAGACCAATTCCCAGCCCAGTCACCACAACAATCGCTGAACTGCCGTATGCAGCGATCGCCAGCCCGGCAGCCGCAGTAAAAGCAGGGATCGCGGTGTGCCAGCGACGCTCGCAGACCCGGTCCGAGCGCATTCCCACCCACACCATGGCCACAACAGTCACCAGGAACGGCAGAACTGCCACAATCCCAGTCCAGGCATAGCTAAGGCTCGATAGAGTTCGGATCACGGTCGGCAGCCATAGCGTGACGCCATACATCGTCGTCGAGACACCGAAGTAGACCATGGACAGAAGCCATATCCGGCCGCTCAGGACGACTGCCCAAAAACTGCTCTGCGGCACGCTGGCCTCGATCCGACGTTCGTGGGCCAAGGTTTCGAGAAGCAGCTCTCGCGCGCTCGGCTCAAGCCAGTTTGCCTGATGCGGCGTCTCCGCCAGCGTCCAGAAAACGGCCGCTCCCAGCGCGATAGCCGGTATCCCTTCCATCAGAAACATCCACTGCCATCCCGCAAGGCCGGCACCGTGGAGGTTCAGCAAGCCTCCGGAAATCGGGCTGCCGATCACTCCAGCCAATGGGTTCGCCGTCATAAACCAGGCTATGGCACGCGCCCGGGCCCGGGCTGGGAACCAGTGCTTCATATAAAGGATCATGCCGGGAAAGAATCCGGCCTCGGCCGCACCGAGCAGGAACCTCATGGCATAGAAACTGATCGGCCCGCGGATAAAAATCATCAGGCACGAGATAACTCCCCACAGAACCATCAGCCCCGAAATCCAGCGGCGAACACCCACCTTTTCCAGCAACAGGTTGCTGGGCAATTGGAAGAAGAAGTAGCCCGCAAAGAAGATACCGGCGGCGCGACCGTAAACCCGATCGCTCAGGCCAAGCTGGCCCCGCATCTGCAGAATGCCGAAGCTCACGTTGATTCGGTCGAGGTAGGCGACTATATAGAGGAGGAACAGAAACGGCATCAGCCGCCACATCAGGCGGGAGAC
>DATGIY010000614.1:0-3665 GCA_035295475.1 Terriglobales bacterium | reverse complement strand
TGGTGTGCTTGCGAAGCGGGGTGGGAATAAGAACCTGGATGCTCATGGTTACGCTCCTTAGGTGCAGTTCCAAGTTTCGAGTTTCGAGAAAAGAGGTTTCAAGGTTCCGCGAGTTCCGCAATTTAGAGTTTCAGTTTCAGGCTTCTGAAGTCTCCATGAAACTTGGAAGCCGGTAACTACGAGCGTCAAGCTTCAACCTGGAAACACTCTTCTCGAAACTCGAAACTTGAAATTCGAAACCTGTCTTCTTCACACTGCTACGGCCTCCGCTTCATCAGAGATATGCTCCTGGAAAGCCGAAAGCTTTGCCGGAATCGGCTCGGGAAGCGGCAGGCGTCCCTGCAGCGCCTCCAAGGTCTTCAAGCCGTTTCCGGTGATGCACAGCACCGTCGTTTCATCC
This sequence comes from Terriglobales bacterium, assembly GCA_035295475.1. Taxonomy (GTDB): domain Bacteria; phylum Acidobacteriota; class Terriglobia; order Terriglobales; family Acidobacteriaceae; genus JAICWP01. Next base: position 3,265 of record DATGIY010000614.1, on the reverse strand, counting down.
GGTGAGATGTGGCCCTGGGCAAAGAGCTTTTTGGCCACGCCCACGGTTACGCCTCCTGCGGTCTCGGCAAACACGCCCTCGCTGGCGGCCAGCAGTTGCATGGCGTTGGCTACCTCGGCGTCGGAAACGTCCTCCGCCCAACCGCCGCTCTCGCGGATCGCTTTGATCGCGTAGTGGCCGTCGGCGGGATTGCCGATGGCCAAAGAACGCGCCAGCGTGTTCGGTTTCTGCGGCACGATATCGTTCTGGCCGGCCTTAACTGCGGTGCTGATGGGCGAACAACCGGTGGCCTGCGCGCCGAAGAACCTTACCGGCTTGGGCTCGACCAGGCCGACTTTCACCAGTTCGTCGAACCCCTTCCTGATCTTGATGATCAGCGAGCCGCCGGCCATGGGGACAACGACATTGTCAGGAAGCCTCCAGCCCAGCTGTTCAGCGATTTCGTAGCCGACGGTCTTCGATCCTTCGGCGTAATAGGCGCGCAGATTTACATTGACGAAGCCCCAGCGATAAGCATCCGCGATCTGCGAGCACAGGCGATTCACCTGGTCATAATTTCCAGCGATGCGCACCAGACGCGCTCCATAGACCTGGGTGTTGATCATCTTGGCGGCTTCCAGGTCGGCGGGAATCAGCACGCAGGCGCGCAGCCCCAGGCGCGCCGCCTGAGCTGCCACCGCGTTCGCCAGGTTTCCCGTGGACGCGCAACCCACTACCTCGAACCCAAATCGCTGGGCCTGGGCCAGCGCCATGGCTACCACGCGATCTTTGAAGCTCAGCGAGGGGAAACAGAAGCAATCGTTCTTGAGGTAAAGGCGGCGGGAGCGGAATTCGCGGGCCAGATTCGGGGCGGGTACCAGGGGTGTGAAGCCGACGGGCAATGTCGAGTCATACCCGTCCGGGACCGGCAGCAGCTCGCGGTATCGCCATATTCCCGGAGCGCGCTGCGCGATCGATGTTCGTGTCAGACATGTTCGGACATCGTCATAGTCGTAAGTGACTTCCAGGGGAGAAAAGCATTCTTCGCACACCGCGGAGGGCCGGTTGCCGACGCTGGTCCGGCATTCGCGGCACTGCAATTCATATCTATCTGTCATCGTCTCCTCACCACAGCAATGGGAATTTTGGTTAGGGCCGGCGAACCGGCGGGTCAGGCGCGCCACGTACTTGCGCCGCTCGGGTTAGGAACTCATGAGCGCGGGCATTCGCAAAGGAGCCTCGGCCAGCCACCCCGCTTCGCGGGCCTGGCGCAAGGCTTCGTCCACCGCCTGAGTGGAGCACTCCTCTGTAACCAGGGCCAGGCTGCGCTGAGGGTCGTCAGGGTTGGCATGGTGCAACAGGCGGCGCAGCTTGATGCCTTTGCCAGTCAGTGCGCCCCGCAGCGAGTTCACAGCATCGAGCTTGTGCGACGGGGTCACGCGTACATAGTGGCGGCAACGAAAAGCGTAGCTGACGGGCACCGCAGTCAGAGTCGGTCCCGCAACTGCGGCCGCCTGCGATTGTGCAATCGCCAGCAGGTCGGAAACCACCGCCACCGCGGTCGGAGCACCCCCGGCTCCGGCGCCGGCAAAGACGGTTTCACCGCCGTATTTGCCGGTGGTAACCAGCACATTCTGGTTGTCGCGGGCGCAGCCCAGGGGAGAACTGGCGTTCACCAGCGCCGGTCCCACGTCGGCCAACAGAGTGCCGGTCTGTATTTCGGCGCGCGCCACCTGGCGGATGGTGCAACCCAGCTCGTGCGCGTAGCGGAAGTCGGCCGGCTGCACCCGCCAGATGCTCTGGGTGGCGATTTGCTGGGGATCGGCCTGCAGGTGGAACCCGGCGCGTATCAGGATAGCCAGTTTGGCGCGGGCATCCAGGCCGTCCACGTCGTCGCTGGGTTCGGCTTCGGCGTAGCCGCGTTGCTGGGCTTCCCGCAGCGCCGCCGCGAGCGAGACGCTGCGAGTGTCCATCGCGTGCAGGATGAAGTTGCAAGTGCCGTTGAGAATACCGCAGAGCTTGAGCAGGCGATCGCCGCTCAGCCCGGGGCTGACTCCGCACAGGACAGGTACACCTCCCGCGACCGCGGCTCCAAACTCGAGGCGGCAACCCTGGCCGCGCGCCAGCTCCAGCAGTTCGGGACCGTGCGCCGCGATCAGCTTCTTATTGGCGGTCACCACCGACTTGCCCAGCGCCAGCGCCCGCTTGACCCAGGAGTAAGCGGGCTCGATTCCGCCCGCCAGTTCCAGGACCACATCGGCGTCGGAGGCCAGTACTTCCTCGATATCGTCGGTCCAGCGCACATCGCGCGGAACCCAGGGCACCCGCTTGCGATCCACGCGACGGTTGTAGATGAACTCCAGGTGAAGCTGGGGAAAGGAGTCGCCCTGCAGGATAGTGGCGACCGCGCGTCCGACCGTGCCAAACCCCAGCAGGGCGACGCGGCACGAATGCCGGGACGGGAGCGGCTGCAGCGATGGTTCAGAAAGCGGAAATGCTGGACTAGCGTTCATTGCGCACCTGCCTGGGAAAATTCGTTGGCTGCTTCACCAGCCGGGGAGAAGAACAGGTTGTGCAGGCGCTGTACCGATTCCCCGGCCTGAGATTCGTCTACCACCAAGGTGAGATTTCGTTCGCCTTCTCCCGGACAGGCGAGGCGGACCTCGATTCCGGCGAGGGCCTGGAAAATCTGGCCCACCAGCCGGGTGCGGCGACCAATGCGGTCGCCGAAGACGCGCACGATCGCCTTGTGATTTTCTCCCTGGACTTCGGCCACATCCTGCAGCGCGTGCGCCAGTTGGCGGACCGCGTGCTTGGAATCAACCAGCAGAAGCAGGCTTTGCCGCGACACCGAGCACAGGTCCAGGTTGTACCGTTCGCAAGCCTGCAGCACCTGGCCCAGGAGGCGAGCGTCGGCCCGCTGGCGCAGGCGAGCTTCGACCATCACGATGCCCCGCTTAGCGGTGATGGCGCGCACCTCGGCCGGTTGCGCGCCTTCGGAGACAATGCGCGTGCCATGGCTTGCCGGCCGTCGCGAGTTGCGCACGTACACCGGAATGTTCTTTTCCGTGGCCGGCAGCAGGGTCGCGGGATGAAGCACCTTGGCTCCCGCGTGCGCCAAGTCCGCCGCTTCCGCGAAACTGATGCTGGGAATCAGCCGCGCGTCCGGGCAGAGTCGCGGGTCGGCGGTCATGATGCCGTCCACGTCCGTCCAAATCTCGAGGGCGGTGGCGCTCACCCCGGCGGCGACCAGGGCAGCGGAATAGTCGGAACCGCCGCGGCCGAG
>DATGIY010000613.1:0-3323 GCA_035295475.1 Terriglobales bacterium | reverse complement strand
TGCCCGTCACGATACAAATAGACTACTTGGCTTCCATTTTCATTGCGTAGCGAACTCTGCGGCACCAATGCCTTGACACCTTCTGACTTAGCAGCTCTGCTTTCCTGGCCGAGGAATGTGACCTTCACCCCCATATCCGGCAGGATTCGGGGGTCGAGCTGGTCGAAGGCAATTCGCACCTTGACGGTGGCCTTCTGACGATCCGCGGTAGGAATAATGGTGCGCACCTTGGCGGGAATCTGCCAGTTGGGATAGGCGTCCAGCACGGCCGTCACCGGCATCCCCGGCCGCACTCGGGCGATGTAGGATTCATTCACATCGACCTCGATCTCCAGCGACTTCATGTCCACGACTGTGGCTATGCCGGTGCGCGTAAAACCACCGCCAGCCGAAATGGGCGACACCATTTCGCCCACCTGCGCGTCCTTGGACACCACGATTCCGGCAAAAGGCGCCCGCACGATGCAGTTGTCTACATCCTGCTGGGCAACGCTAATCTTGGCGTCGGATGCCTGAATCTGTTCTTTGGCCAGGGCGATCTTGGCACGCAGGCTGTCGGCGGCGGTGCGCGCGTTGTCCAGCGCCTCCGGGCTGCTGACACCCTGTTTTTCGAGCTGCTGTGTGCGGTGCAGCTCGATTTCCGCATTTTTCAGCTGCACCTGCAAGTCCTGCAAGGCGGCGGCGGTAGCGTCGCGATCTGCCCTGGCGGAGCTCAGGCGCACGCGGTAATCCGAATCGTCGAGCACTGCGAGGATTTGGCCCGCTCTCACCTGCATGCCTTCGTCGGCGTACATCTGGGTCACCCGCGCCGTGATCTTGGCGGCCACCGTGGCCCGGCGGCGCGGCGTCACATAACCACTGGCATTGAGCAACGCTACCTGGCCGCCAATGTTAGGCGCCTGGGCGGCTGCCACCTCCACCACGGGCGTCCTGCCGCGCATCGCATATACCACAGCGGAAATCAGCAACACCAAGCCCAGCGCGGATACCAGCCAGCGCACCCATTTGGGCCCGCCGTGACGCTTGCGGGCTGTATCATCGATTCTCAACCCCGACAAGTCGGGGATGGTTGACTCTTGACGCACTACCATGATGCTCGCCTTCGAGATCGTCCCGGAAAGTGCTTGCCGCCGCGGCAGGCCGTTTTGTTTACCTTCCGTTAAAAAGTACGCCCGACGAGGACAAAAGTTTCATCTCATTCTAGGGGGATTTTGCCATTTGGGATAGTGCTGCTCACCCATTTCCCGCGGCCAGAAAGGCCGTTCCCGCGCGAGGCTAGTGGACTTAAGATTTCTCAGGTCAGCAAATTATGACGGATTCTCAACCCCAAGAAGTCGAGCTTTCCTGTAAGAACTGTGGCCGCACCTTTACTGCGTTCCTGCAGCAGATGGCGGATCATAACCAACAAATTGTGTGCCCGCATTGTGGCCAGCGGCACCCGGCCGGCGCAAACAAACAGGCCTCGCCAGGCTAGACTTCTCAATTCACCTGTCTCCCATTTCCACTCCGCCGAAGAGCAAGCGAGCAGTGGCGGGCCGGCTGAGCTCCCTTTGCTCATGATGGCGCGCTTGGGATATCCTGCCAGTATTCTTTTTCTGGCAACAGGTGTGTCCCGCACTCTCCGATTCTCAGTCTTCTGCCTGATTTCTGTCGCACTGGCCGTTGCCGCGCCGCAGCCGCGCGCCACCCGGCGGACCAACGTTCTGCTGATCACCATTGATACGCTGCGCCCAGATCACCTCGGCTGTTACGGCGATCGCCAGGTGCATACTCCCAACATCGATTCCCTGGCGGCCGCCGGCACCCGTTTCGAGCATGCCTACGCTCCGGTTCCCATCACTCTGCCCTCACACACGGTGATGATGACCGGCACCTACCCCATGTACAGCGGTATCCATGATTTCAGCGGCAACCGGCTGAATCCGCAGCAGCTTACCCTGGCTTCCATTCTGCGCCAGCACGGATACTCTACCGGTGCGGTACTGGGTTCCGCCGTACTCGATCACCGCTTTGGGCTCAATTCGGGGTTCGATTTCTACTACGATCATTTCGATTTCAACCGCCTGGAAGACGCCAATCTGGACTTGATGAAGCGCTCTGGTGACCTGGTCGTGGGTCAGGCCCTGCAATGGCTTTCCGCCAACTCGGGAAAACCGTTTTTCCTGTGGGTACACCTGTACGACCCGCACATGCCTTACCAGCCGCCGCCACCATTCGACCGCGAGTACGCGGGCCGACCTTACGACGGGGAGATCGCTTTCGCGGACGTGCAGGTGGGACGCCTGCTGCACTTTTTGCAGCAGAAGCAGCTCTATGGCCGAACTCTGATCGTACTTAGCGGCGACCACGGCGAATCCCTGGGCGAGCACGGTGAAAAGAACCACGGTTTCTTTATTTATGACACCACGCTGCGCATTCCCTTCCTGGTTAAGCTGCCCGGCGGCGAGCATCATGCACCCAGAGTCGGGCAACCCGCAAGCACAGTGGACCTGCTGCAGACGGTGTTGGAAGTACTGAAAATACCTCCTCCAGCCGACGCCCAGGGCGCCAGTCTGCTGCCCCTGATCCAGGGAAAGCAGCCTGCAACGGCCGCTCCCGTTGCCCTCTACTCCGAGTCATTCTTGCCTTTGCTGCATTTTGACTGGAGCGATTTGCGCGGCATCCAGGTAGGCAGGTATCACTTCATTGACGTTCCCAAGCCTGAACTGTACGACATCTCTACCGATCCCGGCGAAACCCGCAATCTATATGCGCAGAAGCCCGCGGTTGCCCAGGAACTGAAAGCGCAGCTTGACTCAATGGAGAAGAAGTACACAGCAGGTACGCCCCAGGCTCAATCCATGCCTCTCGATCCCGTTTTGATGGAGCGGCTCAAGTCCCTGGGTTATGCAGGCTTTTCCGGTGGCCATCCCACCAAAGCCGGCGATAACCGGCAGCTTCCCGATCCCAAGGATCGCATTGGGATGTTTGAGTTGGTTTCCGAAGCGGTCGACGCCAGCCAGCACGGGCGTTACGAGGAATCCGTCACCAAGCTTACGCAAGCGCTGAAAATTGAGGAAACCTGTATTCCCGTACACTACTTGCTTGGTTTGGATTACTACCGCATGCAGAGTTATCCGGAAGCCATCAGCGAGTTCCGCCGGGTTCTGCAGCTCAGCCCCGACTACGCGCTGGTCTACTACTATCTTGGGCTGGCTTATGCTCGGGCCGGCGATTATCCCAACAGCCTTGATTACCTGCAGCGCACCTTGCAGGCGGACGGAACCAACTTCTCGGCGGCCTACAACCTGGGAGCTGTTTACCTGAAGACCGGCAACGTGGAT
>DATGIY010000612.1:0-2989 GCA_035295475.1 Terriglobales bacterium | reverse complement strand
ACCTCGATTCCGCGCAATGTGCGCCTGGCCGAAGCCCCCAGCCATGGCAAGCCGGCCCTTGTCTATGACGTGCGCTCGCGGGGAGCGGAAAGTTATATTCGCCTGGCCAAAGAGATATTGGATGCCGAAGCAGCACGCCGGCAGCAGGCCGCGGAGGCCCAGCAAGAGAGTAGTTCCGCTGCGGATGCAGGCGCTCCGGTGCCAGCTCCAGTAGAGGAGTGCGCCAGCCCAACCCCCGAAGCTCCCCTCGCGGTTGCGCCAGCGGAACCTGTTGTCCGGGATCAGTTGGAGCAGGGAATTGACGTGACCGAGCTCATTCTCTGCGATCTCGAATACGAACGTCTCCGGCGCAGCGCCGCAGTCCCACAACCGGATACCATGCCGGCTGCCACGCCGCCGGCGACTATCGCAGATGCCGGTCCGGCAGGATCTGCAGCGGATCCCCGGCCCACGACCGACATTCCAGCCGAAACAGTTTCCCCGCCGCCGGAGCGCTATCCCAGCCTGCCTCCGCCCGCGGTAGCCGAGGCGGTGATGCAGGCCGCCCAGGCGCCAACCCAACCCGCCGTCGAGCAGGGCGACTAGCCCGGAACCAGCCTGAATATTAACTAGTAAGTTAACAGGAGGTCGCCAGAATGACGACTACGAGCACCACGCCCGCTCCTCCCGCCGACAAGCGCAAAGCCCTGGGCCGCGGCCTGGAATCATTACTGCCCGGCGGACCCCGCCCGGGAATGATGCCCGCGCCGCCGGCGGCCACGATTCCTCCTGCGGCCACGGTGGCCGCTCCGGTAGTGGCGCCGCCCGCGCCGCGCGCGCCGCTGGCCCACGAACAGATGCGCGAACTGCCTCTGGGCCTCATCGACCGCAACCCGTACCAGACACGCCTTCACCTGGATGAGCCCGCCATGGAGGAACTGGTGGCCTCTATCCGCTCCACCGGAGTGGTCCAGCCGATCGTGGTCCGGCCGGTGGGCGGCGGACGCTTTCAGCTCATTGCCGGGCAGCGCCGCTGGGAAGCCTCGCGCCGCGCCGGCAAAACCGCCATTCCCGCGGTGGTGCGCGAAGTCTCCGACCAGCAGGCGATGGAGCTCACCATCATCGAGAACCTGCAGCGCCAGGATCTGAATGCCATGGAACAGGCGCGCGCCTTCGACCGCCTGGGCAGGGAATTCGCCCTCACCCAGGAGCAGATGGCGCAACGCACGGGCATTGATCGCGCCACCGTCTCCAACTATATCCGCCTGCTCAAGCTGCCGGCGCCGGTGCAATCCCTGGTGGAGCAGGGAAAACTCAGCTTCGGCCACGCCAAGGTGCTGCTCTCCCTCGATTCCCTGGAAATGATCAATAAGCTGGCGGACCGGGTGGTGGAGCAGGGCCTCTCCGTACGCGCGCTGGAAGAGTTGGTCTTCGGCCTGGAGCATCCCGCCGAGAAGCAGGTCACAGAGCGCTATGTCGATCCCAATGTGCGCCAGGCGCAGACGGAGCTGGAGCGCGCGTTAGGGGTGCGGGTGCAGATCAAGGACCGCAGCGGAAAAGGCAAAATCGTGATCGAGTACAAGTCGCTGGAAGATTTTGACCGCGTGGTGGAGATGCTGGCGGGAAAATAGTACCGAGTAGCGAGTACCGAGAAGGCAAAACCGGCGCCGCCTTAATGCATCGTTAGCAGCAAGCGGAAAATGCGTAGGCACCGCCGTCCTCGGCAGCAATCAACGTGTAGGCACCAGCCGCCCTCGCTAGCAATAGATGTGCAGGCACAGCCGCCTCGACTGTGCGCCCGGGCGCAGCCCGGCTAAGAATCAGCCAGCCTCGCCCGGACTGCCCCTGCTAACCCCTTTTCAAATTCAGAACGTCAAATGCAGCGCCATCTGGATGAACCGCGGGCTGCCGATGGTGTGCTGCACCACCCCCAGGTTCCCCACGGGCGGGAAGGAAAAGCCGCAGAATTGCACTCCGCCGAAGCAGGGATTGAACAACACGTTATTGTTAGGCGCGTCGAAGCTGGGGGTATTCGTCAGGTTGAAAATGTCAAAGCTGTACTTCAAAGCCATGCGCTCGTTGATGGGGATGTTCTTGATGATGGATATGTCGCCGCGTTCCTGGGCGGCGCTGCGGAAGGTGTTGCGGCCGCCGTTGCCGAAATTGGTTTCAAAGTTATCGCACACCGGCGGATTCCCCGGATCGCAGGCGGGCACCCCCATTTGTCCGGGCTGAATAATGGGAATGGTGAAGGCTGCGGGGTTGAGCGCGGGATGGTTGGGATCGGTGCCCAGGGCTCCCGTTTGCGCGCTCCCCACCGTGAACCCGGGAGCCAGCGGGACCGTGGGATTAGTGATGTAGTCGTTTCCCGGACCGTAGTAGATGCTGGCGAGGCCGCCGGAAAAATCGTACACGTTGTAGGGTTGACCGGTCTCCAACACGGCGGTTCCAGCCAGGGCCCATCCATTGGCCAGTTTGTCCCACAACCCATGCAGGGTGCCGACTTTCGGCAAGCTGTACAGGTAATTGAAGGTGAGCACGTGGGTGCGGTCGAAATCGGAAGAGGCGTACGACGAGCGCGGATCGAAAGGATTGTTCCCATTATAGAACAGACCCAGGCCGCTGCCTTCGTCCAGGCTGTGCGACCAGGTGTAGGACGCGCCTACCTGCAGCCCGTGGGACATGCGCTTGGTCACTCCCAGTTGCAGGGCGTTGTAGGTCGAAATGCCCTCCGCCGTCCATAACACCGAGTTGGGGCTGTAGCCAATGTACGGCACCCGCACGTCAATGTTGCCGCCATCCAGCGTGCTCAGGGTTTCCTGTGAAGTCACGTTCAGGGAATAAGAGTAGATCTGTCCGTTCACCGGGTGCTGCGGGGTCGCGATCAGAGGCTGGTTAAAGGGAATGGGCAACACCTCGTGCAGGCCGCGGTTACCCACGTAAGCCGCCGTCAGCACCACCGTGTTGCGCGGCTGCCATTGCAGGTCGAGCGTCCAGTTCTCCGTGTAAG
>DATGIY010000611.1:0-2653 GCA_035295475.1 Terriglobales bacterium | reverse complement strand
GGAATAGCCCACGAGCGGGCGGCCGCCGAGGAGCAGCAGCGAAACCAGCGCCAGGGTGCAGGCGTGCCTCATGCTGTGACTGAGATGCAGATTCAGGGCTGCTGGTTTTGGTGCCCACGCCAGCTGTTCACATGCGGCTGGCTTCAGAAGACCAATGACCACTTCAAAAACAAGTACAACCCGGTAAGGTTGAGGATAAGGAGCGCGGCGAGCAACATGCCAAGGCGCGACTTCAGCCAGGGGCATTCGAGCAACAACGCCAATCCCAGGAATGCAGGGAAAATCGCCAATACATAGCGGACGGTGCTCTGCAAAAGCGGCACGCTATGTTTCGTGAGAAACAGCAGCAGCAGGGCAATTGAATAAAGCAAGTACTCCAGACGGCGCGGCGCCCTTGCGACTAGTGCGGTCACGAACGCCAAGGTCGCCAGATTCAAGATCAGATATGGATCTGCGCTGGCAGCAATGGCGTGCGCCGCGTCACGTAAGGTGATCCACGGCCAGACAGTTTCTGTTTTCCAATAGTGCGCGTAGGCACTGCTCAGGGATGGATGGCCCGACCAACGAAGCCAGAGCTGGTAAGCGGCTCCGGTGGCTGGAACCAAGACGACCGACCAGGCACGAGGTTTCTTCCCCCGCCAAGCCAGAACGAAAAGAGGAATAAAAGCCAGCCCACCTATAGCTTTCGTGACCGCCGCAGCCATACCGGCAAAAGAAGCCTGCCACCAGTGATCGATTCTGGCCAGGTAAACGCTCAAGACGATCAGGGCCAGAGCGAGTGAGTCCGGGTAGCCAGCCAGAAGAATGAAGCTTCCCGGGCAAACCGCATAAAGCAACAGGGCCGTGCGCACGGTGCTTTTCCTGAAGTCTAACTCGAGCAGGTTCTTAAGCGCCCAGAAGAAAATGAACGTCGCGACCGTGGAGATCGCCAGAGCGGCCAGAGTAGGAGAAAGCGCAAACCCGAGAACTTTCACCAGCCAGGGGTAAAGAGGGTAGAACACCACCGCGTCGGGACGGTCGTAACCGTGAGCAGCGATGTGCAGGTACCACACAGTATCGAACCGTTGCCAGACTCCCAGCAGGGCATAGCGGAGGGTGCCATCCGGCCGCATAACATTTTCCGCGAAATTGGAAGACACCAGCCTCGGATCCCAGGGGAGAAAGAAGGCAAACACCGCCGCTAGCGCGGAATAAAGCAGCCGCAGGGCCAGGGTCAGGCCCAGCGGGAAAGCCCAGGAGCGCCCTGTTTCCGAACGCGAAACAGCCTCAGATTGAACCGTAGCGCTGTTCATGCGACCCGAGTCCAGAAAGCAGTTGTGTATGCCATGGCTTTGTCTGGCAGCAAGTGGCATTTTGTCATTGAACTCACCGGAAAGCAGCGGTTTTTATTCGCTTTTCACGAACCGAAGCGGGGAGCGCATTTTGTTTTCTGCCGTTCCTGCGGTAACCTTACACGCTTTCCGCACGATTGTTTTCTTAAGCGTTTCATGGCGCGCTGGCCGATCGCGTGTGCGAAACGGCTGAGCGGTGACGTGAACCCTGGATCGAGGAGCACTATGCGAAGGTTTCTCTTGGGAATGGTTGTTCTGATGGCCGTGAGTGTGGCCGCGGATGAACCCCTGCTGCAGGGGTTCACGAAAACGTCATCTACGGGCGAGCGGCAGTGGGAGCAGAAGTTTCGCGCGCTTCCCAACCCGCAGTTCATGCGCGACTACATGCAGCACCTGAGCGCGCGGCCTCACCACGTAGGATCGCCTTACGACAAGGCGAATGCGGAGTGGATTCTGGCGAAGTTTAAGGAGTTCGGGTGGGACGCGCACATCGAGACCTTTGAAGTTCTTTTCCCCACGCCCAAAGAGCGCCTGGTGGAGATGATCGAGCCCACCCGATTCAAGGCCAAGTTGCAGGAGCCGCCCATCGCGGTGGATCCGACCTCGGGTCAGACCAGCGAGCAGCTGCCCACCTATAACGCATATTCGATCGACGGCGACGTCACTGCGCCTTTAGTCTTCGTGAACTACGGCCTGCCAGAAGATTATGACCAGCTGCAGCGCCTGGGAGTGTCGGTCAAAGGCGCTATCGTCATTGCGAAGTACGGCCATTCATGGCGCGGCATCAAGCCCAAGGTAGCGGGCGAGCACGGTGCGATCGGCTGCCTCATTTATTCCGATCCCCAGGATGACGGCTATTTTGTCGACAATGTTTTTCCTGACGGACCCACGCGGCCTGAGGAGGGAGTACAGCGTGGCAGCGTGATGGATTTCGCTGCTTCCAATCCCGGCGACCCGCTGACGCCCGGCGTTGGAGCGACCCCGGATGCCAAGCGACTCTCGGTGAAGGATGCGCCCAGTATCACCAAGATCCCGGTGCTGCCAATTTCCTATGGCGACGCGCAACCGCTGCTGCGCGCGCTCCAAGGGCCGATGGCGCCAGAATCCTGGCGTGGTTCGCTGCCTATCAGCTATCACGTGGGTCCAGGGCCGGCCAAGGTGCACTTGGTCGTGAAATCAAATTGGGACCTCAAGCCGGTAAACGACGTGATTGCCAAGATTCCCGGTTCTACTCAGGCGGACGAGTGGGTGGTGCGGGGCAACCACCACGATGCCTGGGTGAACGGCGCCGACGATCCCACCTCGGCCCAGGTCGATATGCT
>DATGIY010000610.1:0-3753 GCA_035295475.1 Terriglobales bacterium | reverse complement strand
ATGCGCCCCTGGCGCCACGCGTTCTTCGTAGCGAACTCTCTCCGCGCCTGCAGGAAATCATTCTTAAGTGTCTGGAGAAGGACCCGGAGTGCCGCTATCAGTCGGCGCAGGAGATGGCTGCCGATTTCCGGCGTGCCGCGGTGGACGCGGCAGAGGAAAAATCGCTGGCCGTTCTCTATTTTGAAAACCTGAGCGGCCAGAAAGAAGACGAGTACTTCCGCGACGGCATTACCGAGGACATCACCACCGAGTTGGCCAAAATCCGCGAGCTCCGGGTCTTCTCCCGCTCGGCCGTCCTGGTATATCGTGACAAGCCGGTGACTCCCTCCCATATCGGGCAGCAGCTCAATGCCTCGCACGTGCTGGAGGGCAGTTTGCGCCGCGAAGGCGAGCGCCTGCGTATCACCGCCAAGCTGGCGGAAACTCGCACCGGGCACACACTCTGGGCGGAGCGCTTCGACCGCGAACTGCGCGACGTCTTCGCCATCCAGGACGAAATCGCCGGCAGCATCGCTCGCGCTTTGCGCGTGGTGCTCAGCGAAGGCGAAAAGCGGGCGATCGAGAAGGTGCCGACCGCCGATGTCCGCGCCTACGACTTCTACCTGCGCGGGCGCCAGTTTTTTCACCAGTTCCGGCGCCGCGGCTTCGATTTTGCCCGCCAGATGTTTGCCCGCGCCATCGAAATCGATCCCACTTATGCCCGCGCTTATGCCGGCATCGCCGACTGTTGCGCTTTCCTCTACATGTACTGGGATTCCTCGGGAAATAACCTGGACCAGGCCGAGGCCGCCAGCCGAAAGGCTTTGGCGCTGGATCCCGATTTGGCCGAGGCCCGCGCCTCCGGCGGTCTGACCGCCTCCCTGCGCAAGCACTACGAGGAAGCGCGCAAGGAATTCGACGTCGCCCTGCGCCTCGATCCTAAGCTCTTCGAGGCTTTCTACTATTACGGCCGCAGCTACTATGCCCAGGGAGAGCTGGCCAAGGCGGCGCTGTGGTTTGATAAGGCCAGCCAGGTTCGCCCCGAGGACTACCAGGCGCCCATGCTCCTGGCCAGCGCTTTGCGCGGCTTGGGGCGCAACCCGGAGGCGGAGCTCGCATGCCGCCGCGGCCTGGCTGCCGCTGAAAAGCATCTTGAGCTTTATCCTGGCGACGCCCGCGCCCTGTACTTCGGCGCCAATGGCCTGTCCTACTTTGATCGCGAGCGCGCGCTCGATTGGGCTCGGCGCGCATTACAAGTGGAACCCGATGAACCTCAGGTCCTCTACAACGTGGCCTGTGTGTATGCGCTGCTGGGTGAACTGGAGGCGGCGATTGACTGCCTCGAGAAATCTTTGACCCATGGTTGGGGGCAAAGGGAATGGATGGCCAGCGATCCTGACCTGGCGCCCTTGCGCGGTCATCCGCGTTTCCAGGCTTTGCTGCATTGAAGACCGCCGGCCGATCCGTCCCGAAAATGAACTCTGCTCTATTTCGGCCCAGAACCTTGGCAATCGGAAGTAACCTTCATGGTGATCTGCCTTCTCGTCATTCAACAATAGCTTTGGGCGTGGCAAAGCTGGACTACGCTTGAGGAATCAATGCGGACCATGGCGGAAGAGGCGGTCGTACAGCGGGCGGCGATGCACAACGGAACGGAGGAGAACTGGCCGGTTATCTTGGCTGAGGGCGATAAGGCGCGCCGCGCCTCCATGTCTGCCTGGCTGAAGGAGTGGTCGTACACGGTTGTGCCCGCGGTTAATAGCGAGCACGCCCTGGAATTGCTACACGCACCACGACATCCCGCTTTGGCGCTGGTGGGCCAGAAGCTGTCCGGGCTGGACGGTCTGGGTTTGTGCCGCAAAATTAAGCGGCATCGGCTCCCGCACGTCTATGTGGTTCTTCTGGCCGACAAGCAAGAAGAGCAGGGAATCACGGCTGGACTGAAAGCCGGCGCCGACGATTGCTTGCAAGAGCCGTTTCGTGCTTCCGACCTCCACATGCGTTTGCGCGCTGGACAGCGCATTTTGCAGCTCCAACAGAAGCTGGAGGCGGCCCAGCAGGCGCTCAAATTCGGCACTACCCACGACGCCCTGACCGGCATCTGGAATCGCGAAATGATAGCTGCCACGCTCGATCGCGAACTGGCCCGCGCCTTGCGCAACAAGAAGCCTCTGGGTGTCCTCAAGCTCGATCTGTGCCATTTGCGCGAGATCAACCGCCTCCATGGCCACCAGGCGGGCGATGCGGTGCTGCAGGAGGTGGCGCAGCGCCTGCGTTCTTCTTTGCGCACTTATGACGCGGTCGGTCGCTACGGCGCGGAGGAGTTCCTGATTATCATTCCCGAGATTGCCCCGGAAAATCTCTCTTCGGTATTGGCCCGGCTGCGCGCCAGCGTAGTTAAGACCCCCATTGCCACTTGCGTCGGCCCGGTGAGCATCGCGGTCAGCATGGGAGCCAGCGCTATGGGTGCTGGTACGCAGGGGTTGGGCGCCCATTTCCTGCTCCACGCCGCCGATGTTGCCCTCTACCTTTCCCGTCGCAGCGGTCGCAATTGCGTGCGCGTCTGCGGCTCCGAGGACCGGGTCCTCGTCTCCTCCTGAGAGCAGGTTTTCAAAGTTTCAAGTTTCCAGCACTTCCCAGATTCTGAAGCTTGAAACTTTTTTCCCGCTCCCCGCGTACACTATCCTGTGAGGACAAGGTTATGTACTGCAACCATTGTGGAGCTCCCCTGGGCCAGAATCAGCTGGCGTGCCCCAGTTGCGGGCGCAGCGTTGCCGATGTCCAGACTGCCATCGCTATTCGTTCGCGCGTGGCGGGCCACTTGCATCTCCTAGCCATATTTTGGTTCGTCATGGCGGCCTTTTGGATCATCCCGACCGCCATCATGTTCTTTCTCTCGGCTGCCGCGACTACGGCCATTCCGCGTACGGCTCCGCCGCCGGCACGCATATTCGGTCCGATCCTTTTTCTGGGGTTGGGTATCCTGTTTCTTGCTATTGCCGCCGCGCGCGCTGTCACAGGCTACGGCCTGCTCAAGGTGCTGCCGTGGGGGCGGGTTCTGGCACTGATCATGGGATTCCTCATGTTGCTCGACCTCCCTTTCGGCACGGCTTTGGCTGTTTATACCCTATGGGTTCTGCTGCCGGCGGAGGCAGGCGCGGAATATCAGCGCATTTCCGCCAGCCGTGACAGTGACTATCAGCAGACCGCCCGTGCCCCCGCTTAGCCCGGCACTTCGAATCTGGAACTTTGAAACGTTGAAGAGCTAACTCTCTTCTTGCGCGCCCGTCTCTGCCCGGCAAACGTAGATTTTTGCGGGCTTGCCGGTCGCGCGCTCATAACCTTGCGCCACTTGTGCCGTTAACTCCGCGACTCTTGCTGTCTCCACCAGGTTAATGGTGCAGCCCCCAAAACCGCCGCCGGTCATCCGCGCGCCGAAAACTCCCGGCAGCTTGTCCGCCAGTTCAACCAGCAAATCCAGCTCTTCACAGCTGATTTCGAAATCGTCGC
Organism: Terriglobales bacterium; assembly: GCA_035295475.1. Taxonomy (GTDB): domain Bacteria; phylum Acidobacteriota; class Terriglobia; order Terriglobales; family Acidobacteriaceae; genus JAICWP01. The sequence continues at coordinate 264 of DATGIY010000610.1, read as the reverse complement.
GCATGCTTCGATGCGATTCCGCCATCAGCCGCCGCAAGCTCTGCAAATCGCCTTGTTCCAGGGCTGTGGCGGCTTCCAGCACGCGCTTGTTTTCCGTGACCACGTGGCGACAGCGCCGGTACACTACGTCGCCCAATTCTGAGTGGGTGTGTTCCAGATCCTCCAGGGTCGCGTCGCGCAGAGCGCGAATGGCCGGCTGCCTGCGCGCCAGTGTCCGCACCCCGGCTTCGCATTCCGCCCGGCGAGCGTTATACTCTCCCGCCG
>DATGIY010000609.1:0-2762 GCA_035295475.1 Terriglobales bacterium | reverse complement strand
CAGCATGAGCCCCGCGACATTGGCGCAGGTGATCAGCAGCACGAAGCCGACCGCGCCCAGCAGCACCAGCATGGGCACGCGCAAGTCGCCATAGATGAATGCAATCAGCGGTACCGCGAACATTCCCCAGCTGGATTGCTTGGCGAAGGCGGCCGCGCGCCCGGGCTCGACGGATTGTTGTGCCAAAACCTTGACGAATGCCTCGGCTTGCGCCACCGGCACCCCAGGCTTTACCCGCGCCACCGTGAAGTAGGATTCGTTAAAACGATTGGCCGGGCCGTATTCTGCCGGCGCCAGTCCCAGGGGCACCCAGATTTGCGCTCGATCGGGCCAGTTAAACCCCTGTCCCATAACCCCGATTACTTTGTACGCCTGCGAGTTGAGCTGGATGCTCTGGCCTACGATGGCGGGATCGCCGCCGAATATTCTCTGCCACGTGTCGTAGGAAAGCACCACTTCGTGATTGGCGCCGGGCTGGTCTTCTTCGGCATGAAAATCACGTCCCAGCAGCGGCCGCACGCCGAAGGTTTGAAACCACTGCCAGGAAACGTCCGCTCCCAACAGCCGCTCCGGCAGGCCGTTGCCGGCGTAGTTGTAGTTATCCGCCTCTACGGTCGCGGCGGACGAAAAAATCTGCCGGCTGTCGCGCACATTGGCAAAATCCGGGAGCGACGCGTCAATGCTCTTCAGGTTCAGCTTGTCGTATTTGACCCGAATCGCCAGCAGCCGCCCGGGATCGCTTACCCCGGCGGGATGGAAGAACAGCCCGTTGATCACGCTGAAGATGGCCGTATTGGCGGCGATGCCTAGCGCCAGCGTAAGTATCGCGATGACGGTGAATCCCGGCGTCTTCGCCAGACGCCGAATTCCGAAACGAAGTTCTTTCCAGAGCATGAATGCAGTCCCTTCGGGATCTTGGACTTCCCTCGCTCGCGCAGCGGGCCTGATGAATCTCACGCAAGCGCGCTGCCAGCTCCCGTTTGTCTGGTAACCCATTGATTCTGCACGTCGAGTGGCCCATTCCAGGAGCCCTGTCCGGACCTCCGTTTGTCCGCTTGTGAACAGTCATGTGCGAAAACGGACGCCGCGCGGTTAACGCTTTTCTCGCCCCCCCGTCTAAAGGAGGAAGGCAAAAATGAAGGCGAGATTCGTAAGATTCTCCACCTGCCGGGCCGCGACCGCTCTTCATTTCGTCTGCAAGGTCATTCACGTTGGTAACTCTCTCCAGCTTGGCGACATATGTTCGTAACATTCGTGAGCGGGAAAGAATTTGTGTAAAATGACGCAAGCTGCTCACGAAGCCTCGTTTGTTTTCCACTGCTCATGGTTGTGCGAGATAACGGTCTAAGCGTGAACCCGTGCCGCAGGTATCTCATCTGCCTGGCCGTGCTGGCGTTGCTGCTGGGAGGTATCCGGCTGCACGCGCTGCAGTTTAGCGCCGCCACCACCAGCGCAGTCAGCGCCGACCACGATCCCCACACCAAGCGGCAAAGTTTTGACAGCGACGCCAGTTACTGCGTCGCTCCTCCCCGGATTTTCGCCTTTGAGCCGGCGCCGGCCGTGTTTTCCCGCGTGGTGCTGGTGCACGACGTCTTTCTTCCGGCCCATCCCGACGGCTGGTATTTCAACCGTCCTCCTCCGTTGTTCTAGTCCAGGCGCTACAAACCAGGCCCATTTGTGAAGTTGTGACTGCGCGTGCCGCTGGCGCGCTAAGAACCTGTCCCTCCAGCAACACCCTCCTTTGGGAGAGGTGGGAGGCGAACAGGCTCGGGAGGATACTTTGAAACGCAAGCACCTGTATATTGTGGGCGCGGCCGTGATCCTGCTGATCGCGGCAGTGTCTAGATTTACCGTTCGCGCCAAGAGCGAGTCGGATCCGCAAGCCAGCACGCCCCTGTTGCGTCCCGTGGCCGTGGCCAGGGTACGCCGCGCCCCTATTACCCAGACCCTGGTGCTTTCCGGCGAGTTCAAGCCCTTTCAGGACGTTGATGTTCATGCCAAGGTCGCCGGCTACATCCGCAAAATCTATGTGGATGTGGGGGATAAGGTCAAAGCCGGCCAGACCCTGGCGGTGCTGGAAGTCCCCGAACTGAGCGCCCAGTTGCTGGCGGAAACGGCGGCGGTGCGGCGCGCCGACGACAGCATCAATCGCGCCAAACACGAGGTGGCTCGCGATAAGTCCTCCCACGAGGCGAGCCATCTGGCCTATAAGCGCCTCAAGCAGGCCTCGCTCGAGCGCCCGGGTTTGATCGCGCAGCAGGAACTCGACGATGCCTTGGCCAAGGATCAGGAAGCGGAAGCGCAGATCGAAGTAGCGCAGGCCGGCTTCTCCGAAGCCCAAAGCGAGCTGGCCATGGCCCAGGCCGATCTGAAGCGGCTGCAGGCTCTGGCCAGTTACACCCGCATTGTCGCCCCCTTCGACGGTGTGGTTACCAAGCGCTATGCCGATACTGGCGCTCTGGTGCAGGCTGGCACCGCGTCCAACACCCAAGCCATGCCGGTGGTTGCCATCGCCGAGTACAAAAAGCTGCGGTTGGTGCTGCCCGTCCCCGAAGACGCCGTGCCCGCCGTTCACTTGGGCAGCCTGGTGGACGTCAATGTCATGGCCCTGCACCGCCATTTCGTGGGCAAGGTGGCGCGCTTCGCCGACGCCCTCGATCTGCAGACCCGCACCATGCACACCGAGGTCGATGTCGAAAATCCTAACGGCACTCTGGTGGATGGCATGTATGCCGACGTCACCCTCGTCTTGCACCAGCTCA
>DATGIY010000608.1:0-3023 GCA_035295475.1 Terriglobales bacterium | reverse complement strand
AGCCGCTCTTCTCGGATCGCAGGCTGTATGTCCCGGGCTGAAGGCTCGAAAAAGAGTACTGGCCCACGGCATTCGTATGGGCGATGTAGGCTTTGCCTTGCAGTTGCAGGTAGACTGTGGCCCCGGCGACCGGGCGGGACTGCGAGTCGCGGACCACCCCGTGCAGAATCGCTGAGTGCGAAGCAGGCGAGGCATCATCCGCCAGGCCGGCAATTGAGAAAACCAGAATCACCAAAGCAAGAAGGGGCAGGCGGAAGCGGTGGGAGGTTAGCTGGAGACAGCGCATAAAGCCGCGACAATTAAAGGAACAAGAGCCGCTATTTTAGCCCACAACTGCCGCCGCGCGATATGCATAGCCGGTGGGTACCGGCAACTAGGGGCTGACGTATGGCCCATTCAGGAGAATTGCGAAATATGAAGAGCCGACTTGCAGCGGTTATGGTGGCAGCATTTCTACTGGCAGTAAGCGGTAGTCTGCGGGCGCAAAAGATCAAAATCATCCTCGACCAGGATGCGCGCGGTCCGGCCACAACGGATTTGCAGTCGCTCCTGATCTTTCTGCAATCGGACAAGTTCGACGTGCTGGGCATCACTACGGTCAGTGGGGATCAGTGGGTCAAGGAGGAGACTCAACACACTCTGCGCCTGCTGGAAATTGCCGAACGCACCGATGTGCCGGTAGCGGAGGGCGCGGAGTTTCCGCTGCTGAACTCGAAGGAGGAAACTGAACGCTGGGAAGCCCTCTACGGTAAGTTTCGCTACAAAGGATGCTGGAATGATTTTCCCCGGCAGCCGCCGGGTGCGGCAGGGGCATTCTTCCCGCCTTATCACGATCCCGAGGTCGTACCGCCCCTGCCGGAAGGGAGTCCGCATATCAAGCCTCTGGACGAGACTGCCGCTCATTTCATCGTGCGCATGGTGCACCAGTATCCCGGGCAGGTGGTGGTATGGGCGGGCGGCCCGCTGACCAACATCGCCTTGGCCCTGCGCCTCGATCCGCAGGTGGCCTCCCTGGCAAAAGAACTGGTGCTGATGGGTAGCGGCATGTACGCGGATACCGGCGGAATCGGCACTATCGATGGCCGGCGCGAATTCAACTGGTGGTTCGATCCGGAAGCGGTGCGTATTGTCATGCGCGCGCCGTGGAAGAAGATCACAATCACGCCCATTGATGTTTCCATCAAGACTCGCGTGACCCCAGAGATCACCGGAGCCATTGCCAAGGCGAACACGCCTGTAGCTAGCTATCTGGCGAAGTATTCCGTGCCGAGTTTCATGTGGGACGAGCTCTCGGCGGCGGCATTGATTGATCCTTCCATCATCACTGGCCAGAAACAGCTCTACGTCGATATCGACATCAATCATGGGCCCAGCTACGGAGAGACCTTATTCTGGGCGGCGGGAAGCGAAGTTCCGCCTTACGAAAGGCTGGCGACCGTGCAGTTCGATGTGAATGCGCAAAAGCTTTATGACCTCTATATCAAGTTGATGACCCAGCCCGCCAGGCAAGGCAAATAACGGGTAAGGAAAAATATGAATGAGCAGAACAAATCGGCAGGCCTCACCCGGCGGCAGTTCGTGACCACATCAGCCGCGGGCCTGGCCGCAAGCAGCTTGATAAGCCGTGTTTCTACAGCAGAGATGCTTCCTGAATCGCGCCAAAATCCGGCCGGAGCTGACCGTGCGCCATGGCGCGTAATCATCGACACCGACCCGGGCGTGGATGATGCGCTGGCCTTGCTGCTGGCCATGCGTTCGCCCGAATTGAAAATCGAAGGCATCACGCCGGTGGCCGGCAATGTGCCACTGGAACTCACCTTGCCCAATGCCTTGCGGATGGTGGAAATTGCCGGCCGCAGCGATATTCCCGTCGCAGCCGGCGCGAAGGAACCGCTGGTGCGACGCCTGGTCACAGCGGCTTATGCGCACGGAGAAAATGGGCTGGGCGGGGCGGTATTTCCGGAGCCAAGAACCAAGCCTGTCCCGGAGCGGGCCGAGGAATTTATTCGCCGCACCGTGCGGCGATATCCCGGCGAAGTGACGCTGATCACCATCGGACCGCTGACAAACGTGGCCCTGGCTTTGCGGGCCGATCCCGAGCTTGCGGGCATGGTGCGCGGCATTTTCATGATGGGAGGGTCGCTATCGGGCGGAAACATTACACCGGCGGCGGAATTTAACGTGTACGTCGATCCGGAAGCCGCGCGCATCGTGTTTCAATCGGGTATACCGATCACCATGGTGGGTCTGGATGTAACGCGAAAGACGGCGCTCACCGAAGAGCACGTTCGGGTGCTGGAATCGGCGCAGAACCCGGTCAGCCAAGCGGCGGCAAAGATCGGGCGCGGTATTCTCCAGCTCAATAGCAAACAAGGATTTGTTGCCGGGCCTCATATGCACGATCCTCTGGCAGTGGCTAGCTTTATCAATCCGGCACTGCTGAAGTTGCAGGACTATTACGTGGATGTGGAAACCGCGGGCGAACTGACCGCGGGTGCGACGCTGGGATACAGTCCCGTTGCCGGCGACCTGCGGCGGCAGCCAGATCTGGAGCAAAAAGCAGGACTGAACTTCGTGATTCGCGGCTCGGCGCCGACGCTGGTCAGCAATCGCACGTCGCCCGTAGTGCGCGACAAATTTGTGCCTAACGTCAAAGTCGCGGTGGACGTGGATTCGACCAAATTCTTTGAGCTCTTGATTGGACGATTGGCGGGCAGGCAGTAGCCCGTTCTCAGCCGACGGGGTTCCATTCTTATCGCTTTTGAGGCAAAGGATGACAGCGAGTAGTTGGTGGCGGTACCTAGCAGCAGCACTTCTTATTTCCAGCGCTACGTGCTGGGCGCAGGGCAAGCGCAAGGTCATTATTGATCAAGATGCGGCCGGGCCTGGGGGAACTGACCAGCAGTCAATCCTGCTGCTCATCCAATCGCCGCAAACCGAGGTCCTGGGGATCACCGTGGTGACCGGCGATCAGTGGCTCAAGGCCGAACTTGCCCACACGCTGCGCATGCTGGAGATCATCG
>DATGIY010000607.1:0-2686 GCA_035295475.1 Terriglobales bacterium | reverse complement strand
CATGCCGCACTGCGCGGCGCCGTGGCGCAGAAAGGATTCCTGAAGACGTCCAAATAGCGGCGGCCGGGTGCGCAGGCCTTCCACGGTTGCTATTGCGCACCCGTCGGCTTGCCCGGCAGCAATGAGGCAAGAGGCAACTGGCTGTCCATCGAGCAGAACGGTGCACGCGCCACAATCGCCGGCATCGCATCCCACTTTGGTGCCCGTCAGACCTAAGCGCTCGCGCAGCAGTCTCGAAAGCCGCTCCATGGGATTGGCTAAGAGTTCGACTTCGCGACTGTTCACGGTGAAGCTCAGCCGTATCTTCCTGCTATCGATAGGGGTCTCCAAAGTCGCCATCTCACCCGTTCCCTACGCACGCTTCCAAGGCGCGCTTCACTAAGGTCAAGGCTGCGTCGCGCCTGTAGCTTGCGGTGGCGCGAACATCGTCAATTGGGGAGAGCGGAAGGTGCTCTGGCTTGACCATCGTGCCGATGCCGGCTTTGGCCGGCGCGCCAGTAAGAACTTCTTCCAGCGCCGGAAGCCGCTTCGCGCGCTCGGAGCATGCGCCGACGGCCACACGGGCCTCTGAAACCAGTCCGCTGTTTGTGGCGATGATCGCCGCCACCATGACGACCGAGATGACCAAGTACCGCCGCGCCCCCAGTTTCACAAATACGGAAGCAGCATTATCCACTTCCCGCGGCACGATCACGGCAGTAAGAATCTCATCCGGTCGACGACATGTCTTGCGGTTTCCTACAATGAACTCCGATAGGCCCATGCGCCGGAGTCCAGCCTGCGATCGCAATTCCACTTCGGCGTCCAAACACAGAAACGGCGGCACGCTGTCCGCGGCGGGAGATGCATTGCACAAGTTTCCGGCTACCGTGCCGCGATGCTGGATCTGGATGCCCCCTATTTCTCGTGCGGCGGACTTAAGTCCCTCGTAGCAGGGGGGCAGGGAAGTCGCCAGCAGCTCTTTCCAGGTGGTTAGTCCGCCGATGCGTGTCTCGTTTTCGGCGACTGCAATCCCTTTCATTTCCCTGATCCGCGAGATGTCAATCACGGTACCGTTAGGAGCATGATCGCCCAGGGCGGGATAAAAATCGGTGCCCCCGGCCAGCAGCGTGCCTCCTTCTTCGGAGAGAAGGTGAACGGCGTCGGCCAGCGTCCGTGGACACTCGTAGCGGGTCATCCGCACCTCGGAATGGAACTCGACAAAACGCGGCGGGATGAGGCTGCGCCGCACGGCGGGCGTTATTTTTGCACGAATATCGCGGTTTGCAAAGCTGGTTTGGCGGCCTGTCCGCGGCCCATTGAAGAGGTATCGCTTCCCACCTGCCTGTGCTAGAGTCTTTCGCCTGTAGGTAACCGCGCGGAGGCTCACCGCCCGTGTTCCGTCCGATAAAACCCGTTCTCTGGCAGGTTGATGTACAGCGCGATTTCATGCTGCCCAGCGGCGCTCTCTACGTCCCGGGAGCGGAGCGTCTGGTTCCCAATATCCGCCGGCTGGTCGATTTGGCGCGAAGCGGGAGCGCTTTTCTCATCTCCAGCGCCTGCCAGCACTCGCCCACTGACGCGGAGTTTAGTGTTTTCCCTCCGCACTGCCTGCGCGGTACTTCAGGAGCAGAGTTGATTCCCGAGGCGCGGGCCAATACCGTCTACACTGTTCCCAATGATGGCGCATTTATGCTGCCTGGTGATCTGCTGGAGTGTGAGCAGATTATGTTCGAAAAGCAGAATATAGATGTATTCTCCAACCCTCACGTGGCCAAAGTTGTCGAGCGATTTCCGCGTGACACTGAGTTCATCGTGTTCGGCGTAGTCACAGAATATTGCGTTCAGATGGCGGCCAATGGCTTACTCGATCGCGGCCATCGTGTGGCGGTGGTCGTGGATGCCATTGAAACGCTTAATAAGGAAGCAGGTCGTCAGACTGTGGCGAAACTCGCCGGGCGCGGCGCCCGCCTCATTCCCGCCGCGGAGGTCTGCCGCGGGCCCGGTACGACCCGGAGTCAGCGGGCTAACCCGTAATCTTCCTCTGCCGGGGACCGCTTTTTCTAGTGCCGCTGAGGGCCCAGCAGAATTGCCGTACGGGGCAGCATTGAACATGGCGGCCAGTCCCTTTCGGCCATAGTGAGGGCGTTGGTAAAGAGCTCTTCTGCCGGCAGCGAAGTCTATCTGCGGTAAACCCTGAAAAGCTCGGCGGGGTGCGCGTCATGGGCAAATATGAAGGAGGCGACCAGGTCAAAGTCGAGCCACCGACCCGTTTTCTGGAGAGAGCGAACGGCTGTAACTGCTGCTCGAAGGCTGCGATGACGCCGGAACCCATTCCCAATCGTGCTCCAGCCAGACCTTCTCGTCCAACCTCCTGTGCTATACTCTGTTAGCGCTAATGACCACGGTTTGCTTGTGGCGTGGCAGCCCACGAAGTTCGGTCTGACCCCTCCTAAGTTTTCCTGCCCTCCGTTTGATTTCGCGTAAATTAAACCATTGAGCGGCTTTTTGTTCTGTCGCGAATCGCATCTTGAGTGCGTCTCGCGAGATGCCCTTCAGAAAGATACGATTCGCATGACCAGCTTTTCCGAACTGTCTTTGTCTGCCAGGTTGCAGCAGAGACTCGTTATTTCTCAGTTTCATACTCCAACGCCGATCCAGGCGGCCGCGATCCCGCACGCTCTTGCGGGAAAAGACTTGATGGCCA
>DATGIY010000606.1:0-4679 GCA_035295475.1 Terriglobales bacterium | reverse complement strand
CGCCGTGTCCAGCTGGTTGAGCCGGTCCACGTACTCCAGGATCGAGTTCAGATCCTTGAGCATGCGAACACGTTCTTCGGCGGTCAGCTCGAGGTTCGCGAGCTCGGCGACGTGCAGGACGTCGGATTCGGTGACTTTCATGGGTAAAAAGCTGCAGGTTCGAGTTTCAAGTTTCAAGGGTAACAGGCGCGAAACCGGAAACTCGAAACCTGTGCATGGATCCAGGCTTTCGCCTGACCACCTACGCCTCGATCCGGGGCCGCAACTCTTCCGGCAAAACAAAGTTGATGCGGCGGACGTTATGGCTGGTGAACTGGTTGACGGCGGCCACATACTGCGGGGCCAAACCCAGCAGTTGAGTGCGCCAGGCGGCATCGGGAACCTGCACTCGCAGGATTCCATCATTGATGTCCAGAGCCTGGGTTTTATCGGCTACGGCGGTGCCGCAAACCAGCGGCCACGCCAGTACGGCGGCATCATCGGCGGGGGCCCGGCGTAAAGTGTCGGCAACTATCTTCTGCAGGCCGGCTCGAGCGTGTTCCATGTTGACCTCGCTGGATTTGAAAAGGTTTGCCCGTCGCAGCGCTCCGGGCAGGTTCACGCAATTCGATTGGCTTTGGCGAGTACCGGGGAACTCGCCACCCTGACGAATGCGGCGTTGGCGGCGCCACAGTTCGTCCTACTGCAACTCGTTTAAATCTCTGAAATTGTAGCACCGACTCCCCGGGGAAGCCCAGATTTCAGAGTCGGCCAGGGCTCAATTTGAGATCCACATCCCGACGCTCGGCGTGCACAGCTAGATATCATATGTAATCGCTTGATTTCGTATCTGGATAAGTCCAATGCAAAGAATGTATTGCGAAGGGGTTAACCCGGGTGTAAGGTGGCGCTGTTTAACCGCCGGGTTAGCGGCCATGATTCGCATTCTGTCCGTTTCCTACGATGTTTCGCTGCTGAACAGCCGCCAGTTGCTGCTGGAAAGTAAGGGATATGAGGTTGTATCGGTCGCAAAATTCGATGAGGCCCTCCGGCAGTGCGAAAGAGACGCGAGATTCGATGTGTTCATCCTTGGCCACTCCATCCCGCGCGGCCAGAAGGACACTCTGGTTATGGCTTTCCGCGCCCATTCCTCCGCGCCGGTAATTGGCCTGACCAGGCGGGGTGAGGATCCAACGCCCCTTGCTGATGTGCAGACTGATCCTGATCCTGCTCAATTGCTCTCTGCGATTGCCAACATCCTTGCCAGCAAGGCCGCTTCCGCCTGACCGCCGCTCGCTTGCTTCAGGGCCGCGATTTGTTTAATCTCCGGGTTCTTTTCCGGAGTGAAGCATGCGAATCACTTTCCTCATCCTGTTGCTGTGTACTGCGTCCCTCACGGCACTCGGACAACAACAGAACAATCCCTCCCTGGATGCAGCCTACAAGCTGATTGACGCTTACGTCGCCCGGCAGATGAAGTCAGAGCAGATTCCTGGCCTGACGCTCGCCATCACCGACCGCCAAGGCCTGCTGCGAGTCAGCACCTACGGTTATGCGGACGTGAAGGCGAAAAAGCCGATGGCGCCGGACACGCTGTTTGAAATCGGATCCATTTCCAAGTCCTTTACCGCGATTTCTTTGCTGCAACTGCGTGAGCAAGGTAAGTTCGATCCCCAGCAACCAATTACCGGCTACTTGCCCTGGTTCTCCGTTCATTCCCCATACCGGCCGATTACCGGACACGACGTCATGACCCATACCGCCGGTTTGCCGCGCGACCGTGACGATATACCGTCATCTCTCTACCAGGCCGCTGGCGTGCGCGACCGCTGGGTCGGCTATGAACCGGGTAAGTACTTCGCATACTCCAATGTGGGATATCAGATCATGGGCTACTTGCTGCAGGAGATCACCGGGCGGCCTTACGCGGAAGCGGTGCGGGCCCACATCCTGCAGCCGCTGGGGATGGACCACAGCGATGCCGTGTTTACGGATGACACCTATAAGCGGCTGGCGGTGGGGTATTCGCCGCTTTATGACGACCGCCCGTACAACCCGGCTGAGCCGCTTATTCCCGCGGCTTGGCAGGAATATGCCTCGGGCGATGGCAGTATCGTTTCCACCGCGCCCGACCTGGCGGCTTATCTGCGCATGCTGCTCAACCATGGCACTGGTCCCAACGGTCGCATCATTTCCGAGGAAAGCTGGAAACTGCTCACGCAGAAAGCAGTGCGAGTGCCAGGGGAGGAGACTACCTGGTACGGCTACGGCATTTTCAGCCGCGAAGTGGAGGGCCATCGCTATATCGGGCATTCCGGCGGCATGATTGGGTACAGCACCCGCATGGAAGGCGATCTGGACAGCGGCTTGGGTGTGGTGGCGCTGGAGAATGCGCCCTTGGGGCCGGATGATATCGCGTCGTTCGCGCTCGAGGCCGTGCGCGCAGCTAGCGAAGACAAGTCTCTGCCCGCCTTGCCGGAAGAAGCGCCGGTGGTCAAGGATGCGGCCGATTACGCTGGAACCTATGCGGCCGCCGATGGCCGCAAGTTCACAATCAGCAACGATGGCGGGCAGGTCGCACTCGACTACCAGGGCAACAAAGTCACGCTGGAGCCGCGCGGGCCGGATAGCTTCTTCGTTGATCAGCCCGAGTTCGCGCTCTTCGATCTGCGCTTCGGGCGGGACAAGGGCAAAGTGGTGGAAGCGTTTTACGGGGGACAGTGGTTCACCAATGAGCGCTACCTGGGACTGCGCCAGTTCCCCTCGCCGCCACTGTGGGCGAGCTACGTGGGCCATTATCGGGCGGCGCATCCCTGGTTCAACAATTTCCGCATCGTGTTGCGCAAGGGCAAGCTGTGGCTGATCGGGCCCGAGGGCGAAGAGATGACGCTGACTCCCATGCCCGGCGGCTACTTCGCCGCCGCGGGTGAAGGCCGGCCCGCACGCGAGCGCATTACATTTGATACGCCGGTGCACGGTAAGACCTTGCGGGCAACGTTGAGCGGGCTGGCGTATTACCGGACGTTCACGCCGTGAAGCAGCATTTGGCAATTAGGGGTTGGCATTCGGCTCCTGAATAGTGTTGCTGGTAAGAAAGGTATTTGCCCACCTCTAGCGCGTCAGAAAGCGGGCTAAGAGTCCGCCGGCCGTGTCCTGCAGGGCATGGCCTAGCATGCCGGGACGCAAGCTGTGGCGCCAAAATGCGAGCAGGCCGAAACAGCCCCCGTAGAAAGCGATCAGCGACATCAATCGCCAACCTTGATACCCATGACCCAGGCCGAACACAACGGCTTGGAGCACGATTCCAGCGACAACAGAGTGGGTAAACTCGGAAAATTGCCGCTGGAGATATCCCCGAAAAATCACCTCCTCGCAGAATCCCGCTGTCAGCGACATCAGGACCCAAAGAATCACTTCGAGCGTTGTTTGCGGCATCATGGCGCGCATAGCCTGGGGCGGAGCGGCCTTGAGCAGATGGGCCAACCCTTGCAACACAACACCTCCGAAAAGGAGGATGAATGCCACGCCCAGGCCCAGGTCGCGTAAAAAGTGAACTGGCTGGGACCAGTTCCCACCGACCAGCTCGCGCAGGCGGATTCCGCGGCGAGCCCCTTCCCACCAGATAAGTAATACAGTCGTCCACTCAATAAAAACGACCACCAGATATATGGGAGCACGACCGTGCGCGGCGACAAGTGCAGGCAAGTGGACACGCGCACCGAGAAGGGAAAGGGCAAGCATCAAGAACAGCACCAGCGCCGTGTGCCATGCCGGAGCCTTGCTGGACTCAGAGGATGCGAGGAGCATGGGACCTCTTTGGGACGACATGATTAACTCATAACTGCGAATCCGCATTGAATGTAAATGTATATTTACATTTTCATAATGTCAAACCCTTTGTAAAATAATCTTCATGCCCAGCAAAACCGTACTTCCCGTGCACCAGGCGCGCAGCCGGGAATCGTTGCGCAAGTTGCTCGATGCGACCAGGGAGGTTCTGGCGCGCTACGGACTGGAGGGTACGACGATTCCCCGCATCGCAACGCACGCCGGACTGACTCCCGGGTCCGTCTACCGCCGATTTCAAGACAAGGAGGCGTTACTGGAAACGGCGATCCTGGAGATTCTGGAACGACAGGAAGAAACCATGAAGACTAGCCTGACCCCCCTAGCGACAAACCAAATTCCTTTGCAGGACTTTGCCGCGACAATCATCGGGGGCATGGTCGGAGCTTACCGTGCCAATGCGGGGTTGTTGCGTGGGATAAGGCAATTCATGCAAGCGCGTGTGGGCACGCCATTCTGGAAAAAAGTATCGGCACTGGAGGCTACGCATTTCCAGCGGACGGTTCATCTTTTTCTGTTGTATCGAAAGGAAATTCACCACCCGGACCCACCTATGGCGGTTTCGCTGGTCCTCCGGATGGTCGCAGGAACGCTGTTTCAAATTGTGGTTTGGCCCGTACAATCGAAAGAAATGAAAAATCTGCTACCCAGAGATGACGACGCACTGGCGAAGGAGATCACGCGTGCGTTTCTGAGCTATTTGGCGGTAAAGATCTAGTCCTGCAATGCTCGGGAAGGGAGATCATCATTTAACTTCAGCAATGCGCGATTGCGGATGATTGTCGATAACAGGCGTTAGCATACTTTACAAATCCCCGCCCGCGCCTGGGAGTGACCCTCTAGCCGTCTGCCCT
>DATGIY010000605.1:0-6131 GCA_035295475.1 Terriglobales bacterium | reverse complement strand
AGACGACCGAGCCGTCGGTTTCCGTGCCGATGGCAAGCGCTCACAAGTTACCCGATACAGCAGCACCGGAACCGGAGCTGGAGCCGCAGGGATTGCGGTCGAGGGCGTAAGGATTGCGCGTCTGTCCGCCGCGGCCGCTCCAGCCGCTGGTGGAATGATCGGCGCGGAAGTTAGCCCACTCGCTCAGGTTGGCCTTGGCCAAAATCACGGCGCCGGCTTGGCGCAGCTTTTGCGCTACGAAGGAATCGCGCGGAGGGATGGAGCCCATCAAGGCCAGCGAGCCCGCCGTGGTCATCATGCGGTCGTGGGTGCCGATGTTGTCCTTGATGACCACGGGGATGCCGTGGAGCGGCCCACGCGGGCCTTTGGCTTTGCGCTCCCGGTCGAGTTGCTCGGCAATGGCCAGCGCGTCGGGATTAGCTTCGATGATCGAGTTGGTGGTGTGCTTATCGAGGGCATCGATGCGGGCGAGGTACTTTTCGGTCAGCGAGCGGGCGGTGAATTTGCCCGAACTCATGCCCTGCTGCAGTTCGGCGGTAGTGAGTTCATCCAGCTCGAAAGGCGGGGCCGCTGCGGAGGTTTGGGCGGCGCCGGCCAGCGATGGCGTCAAAGCGGCGGCCATGCCGGCCATGGTTGTGGACTGCAGAAACTGGCGGCGAGTGGAACCAGGATTTTGTTGGCTCAAGATGTCTCCTGGGCGTCGGAGTCGGGATGCAAGAGAAACGTTACAGGGTAACAGAAGGCGGGCCGCGGGGAGTGGAGAGAAGCTTCAGAGGTGAGGCGAGCGGAAGATACATAGGTCCTTCGTCGGGTTAGCCGCGCCAGCGCGGCTAACCCTTCCTCAGGATGACATGGAGTAAACAAATCGCGCCCTGACGGCAAGAAGGAGTGAGAGGCGAACTGCAGGCGGACAGCCGACGACTCCAGAGCGGCCAAACTGGGCGCAAAAAACCAGGCGAGCTACCGCTCGCCCGGACAGCCGAGGCGGCTGCCCCCACACAGGGATTGGCAGCAGTCGGGCTAAGGCCGGGTGACGACCTGGTTAGGAGCCGAGGGCAGCACGAAGTTCACGCCGCGCTCCTGGTTGGCGCGCAAGGTGGCGGGAAGGTCCAGATCGGCGAGCAGAATCTTCTGCGTCCAATAGCCGGTGGTCCAGTAGGAGCCGGAGGCGTAAAGAGCCGGACCGATAATGGAGTAGCTGGACACTTCCTGGCGATGGCCGTCGCGGAAAATGAGAACGGCGGGGGGAAGCTCAGCCTGCGGTTGCGCCGTGGAGGTCCCGGAACTGGTGGTCAGGGGCGGGTTGCCGGTCATGCGCACAAAGCGATCACCCTGCAATTCAATGAGCAGGGGATTGGCGGGTTTCACTTCCTGAACGGGAACGGCGGCAGGCTGCGCGGAAGCCGCCGCGGGTTGCTGCTGAATTACGACCTGGGTGCCATCGTCTTCGGGATAGAGGCCGTCATCCCACCAAAAAGCGTTGCCCCAAAAGGGGGAGAAGCGGTTGTTGCGGAAGCCGCGATGATGGAAGCCGCCGACCAGCCCGGGCCGCGCCGGCCTGAAGCCGTGGCCGGAGCCAATGCCGCCATGCGCCGTGCCGCCGCCCATGTGTGCACCACGAACTCCCGCGCCGCCCATGCGAGCCCCGCCGGCGATCCCGGCACTGCGAGCCTGAGCAAACAAGGCGGGAGTAGCGAGTAGAAGCGTCACGACCACGAGGTAACGCGAAACGTTTTTCATGGGCCTGCCTCAGCGGCTAAAGCCGCGCGACGACCATCGCTGGCACGGCTGAAGCCGTGCCCTGATACGAACCACTCTTTCCAGTAAGCGCACAAGCGACCGCGGTGTACTCTTCGTTTACCGTCCGCCCAGCTGGCAAGAGAAACCCTAGCATTCCCGCCCCGCGGTCGATCTCGAAACTTCAGCCTTCCTGACTTCAGACTTCCTACTCGCCCTTTGCAGACGAGGGCAGGACAAAATCCACGCCGCGATCGTCGTTAGCCTTCACCGTGGCATCCAGGTCGAGCTGGGACAAGGGAACTTTGCGGGGGTGGCCGGGCGTAAAGTCGTAAAGCATGTCACCGACGATGGCGTAATTCTCCACTTCCAGCTGATGGCCGTCACGAAATACCAGCACGCTGGTGGGCTGCGGCCGCGCGGGCTGCGCGGCGACTGAGGAGTCGGCGGGGGGCGCGGTAACTTGCGGTTGCTCGGGCGTCATCGGGGGAGCGGGCACAGTAGCGGGATCCGAGTCGTCTGCCGCCTCACTCATGTCGTCCGGCGAGCGCCGCTCAAAAACTGTGGGACCGGGAACCACCGTGTCATCCGATTCGTCATCCGCCTGGTCGGGCGCCGATTGATACAGCGGATAAGGCTCAACCACTACCGGCACGGGAACGTAGACGGGATACGCGCCGCCCACAAATCCGGCGTTGGGATGATGGTGATGCGGGTGGGGACGAACATCCGCGCCCGGAACCGGCAGAGTCGGCGGAACGCCAATCGGAGTCGGCGTGGGGAAAGCGGGAGCAGGCAAGGGTGACACGCCAGCAGGCGTGGGCATCACGCCCGTATGCCGCGCCGGCGCAGCGTTCACGGTGGAAGAGCGGCTGCTGGTCTGATGCGAATCGGGAGCCGGCGTGCCGCGCACCTGTGCCGGCGAAAGCGGCGCCAGAAGCGCCATTCCCAGGACCGCCACCGCCGATGCCGACCGCCGCCGCACGCCTAGATGATACCCCTTATTGGGATGCATGAGCCCCCTCCCGGATGCGGCTTTCTTAGCTAAACCCCGGGCCAGGCAAAAGTCGTGTGTTTTGAGCGCGTAAGGAATACCCCCTCAGCGGCGTCGAGGGCCCTGACCATGGGGAGCTTTACATTCGGCCAATGCGGCCGAGGGAGGTGATGCTCCAGACGATATAGGCGGCGAGAAGTCCAACCACCGCGCCCATCACGATTTGGCGTTGCTTCGATTCCAGCAGGTCCGCCAGTACGCCGGCGATGAAGACGAACAGGATGGGCATCGCGATTAGTTCGAATCCCTGTCCCGGCTGGTGAGGGGTGATGAGGCCCAGAAAAAGGAAAATCACGGCCACGATCAGAGGCGCGGAGTTGCCGAAGTAGCGGGTGCGGCGCCAGGCAAAAAAGGTAATCAGCGCCCAGGGTACAAAGATGACCAGAGCCGGGCTGGTGCGCACTAAACGGACCAGCAGTTCCTTGTAAGCGAAGGGCATGCGCAGCGCCTCCGGAGTCACGTCCCAGAAAGCGGCGCGGTGTAAGCTCGCGCCCAGCGCGCTAAAGCTAAAAGAATACGACGCCAGCAGGATCAAAAAAGCAACCGCACAGCTGGCTCCGAAGATGGCGAGGGCCGCGGAGCGCCGACCAGGCGCCAGATAGAGGAGAAAAGCCAACGCCATGGGAAGCACTACCCAGAGAGAAAACTGGGAGCCAATGGCCAGCGCCAGCGACAATCCCAGCAGCACAATGCGACGCCAGTTCCACAGCACGCGTCGCGGCGCATAGAGGGTGTGGGCGACGGCGATGGCGGTGAAGATCGCGCCGAAGGCTCCCCACACAGCGGTGACTTCCGGTTCCACATAGAAGCTGGCGGCCTGCGCGATCATCATGGGCGAAAAGCAATAGAGCACGAGGGCGATGTAGCCGCCGGCATTGCCATAGAGGCGGCGAGCCACATACCAGATGGATGCTCCCAGAAGCAGGCCGAAGATCAGCCCGGGCAGGCGCGCTTGCCAACGCCAGCGGCTCATGCCCGCCGCATTGCCGGCGCCGTGATAGTAGGCGATGGGCAGCGCCGCGACCAGATAGTAAAGCGGCGAGCGATAGGGATCCTGCACATCGATTTGCCCGTGCTGCCAGTGCGCCAGCCCGCGCTGCAGGAGAGCGCTTTCGCTGGGCGACATGGGCTTGGCCCCCATCAGCCACAAGCACTGCGCGGCGAAGAGAAACAGCATCAGGAGGGCGGCCACCTGGGGGGCGCCAAAGCGTTCGCGGCTGAAGAATTTCGGCATCCCGAAACCGGTGACTGTTTTACCATGTGGGATCACACTTCGGAAAATCCGCATGCAAGAACCGAGCCAGCCCACCACGCCGCCCAGCGAAACACCGCCACCCAGCTTTCAGCCACCGCCATCCGGAGGACGCGAAGTCTTCTTGGGGCCTCACGGATTGCGCGCAGGCTGGCGCCTCCTGATTTATCTAGCCATAGGAGCAGGATGCCTGTTTCTGATCGGGGTCATCTTTCACTTCGCCTTGCACGGAAGCCGTCCGGGATTTAACGCCTGGATAACCCTGGCGCAGGAGGTTGCAGTCTTCCTGGCAGCCCTGATTCCCGCGTTGATTATGGGAAAGGTGGAGAAGCGGTCGTTAGCGGACTACGGTTTGCCAGGCCGGGGCATCTTGGGAGGCCGATTCTGGGAGGGGATGCTGTGGGGCATCGTCTCCGTCAGCGTATTAATGGCCGGCTTGCATGGAGCGCGCGCCTTCGATTACGGGCCGATCGTGTTGCATGGCTACTATCTGCTCAAGTGGGCGGTGTTCTGGGGCATATTCTTTTTGTTCGTAGGCCTCTTCGAAGAATTCGCCTTTCGCGGCTACACCTTGTTCACCCTGACCAGCGGGATGAGCTTCTGGCCGGCGGCTATCATTTTGTCCTGCTTGTTTGGCGCGATTCACATGGGCAATCCGGGCGAGGCCTGGGCGGGCGGCTTGGCCGCCGGACTGATCGGCTTATGGCTGGCGTTGACCGTGCGCCGCACCGGTACTTTGTGGCTGGCGGTTGGATTTCACCTGTCGTTCGATTGGGGTGAGACCTTTCTCTATTCGGTCCCCAACAGCGGCACGGTTATGCCGGGACACTTGTTGAGCTCGCACTTTCATGGACCAAGGTGGCTCACCGGGGGAACAGTCGGACCGGAAGGCAGTGTGCTGGTGTTCGTGCTGATCGCGCTCTTGTTCGTGGTCTTCGACAGGGTGCATCGGGAAGCCCGGTATCCCAAGGTGGGAGCGAGCGAGATGGCACAACTGCCGCTGGGGTGAGGCGGGCTGCGCTCGCCCGGACAGCCGACCACCCCAGCACGCCAAAAGCGGGCGTGCCGGGGACCCCGGGCCGAGGGCGGCTGTCCCTACACAGGCAATACGGAGACGGCGTCTTCCACAAAGCGTCCTACTAGTTCACAACTTGTACACAGAAACTTTGCCGGGACGTCTTGCGCCGCAAGCGGGGCTGGTGCACAGTCACAGCAGGCTCTATGAAGGCATCTCTGGATGTTTGTCCCATCTGTGAAGGCACCGGCTGGAAGAGCACTACCGCAGGCAAAGAGCGGCGGGTGACGCGCTGCGACTGCACGCTACGGGCGCGCAACGAACGCCTGCTGGCGCAGGCGCGCATTCCCAAACGCTACGAGCACTGCGAGCTCTCCAACTTTGAGTTTGAGGGACCGCAGCGGTCGCTGGGACCGGCGCGCATGGCGGCCTGCAAGTTCGTGGAAGAATATCCGCTCGACAACACGGGGCTGCTGCTGATTGGAACCATCGGCGCGGGCAAGACACACCTGGCCGTGGGAATCATCAAGGAACTCATACTGAGCAAGGGCATTGCCTGCCTGTTCTATGACTATCGCGAGCTGCTGAAGGAAATTCAGAACTCCTACAACAGCTCAGTGCAGGCCACCGAACTGGAGGTCCTGAAGCCGGTTTTCGAGAGCGAAGTGCTGGTGCTGGACGAACTGGGCGCGGTGAAACCGACGGAGTGGGTCTGGGACACGGTCAGCCTGATCCTGAACACGCGCTATAACAACGACAAGACCACCATCATCACCACCAATTTCGACGACAAGCCCGCGGGCGTGCTGGCCGGGCCGCGCGCCGCCGCCCGGGAAGAGACGCTGGGCGACCGCATCGGAGAACGCATGCGTTCCCGGCTGCATGAGATGTGCCGCATCGTAAAGCTGGAAGGAGAAGACTTCCGGCAGAAATACCGCAGCGCCAGCTTTAGATAACTGACGATTGCCGAATTACGATTGACGAATTCACAGGGTTCGGCGGAGCTTTTCCATCGTCAATCTGCAATCCGCAATCGTCAATGCTTCGTGGCGACCCCGATAAGCTGTGATAAT
>DATGIY010000604.1:0-4143 GCA_035295475.1 Terriglobales bacterium | reverse complement strand
CCGGAAAAACAGAAAGTCATGCTCAAGCGCATGGAAACCTGGGAGCACCTGACGGACGCGCAGAAAAGAGCAGCCAAGAACGTATTCACCCGCATCCGCCAGCTGCCGGCGTCGCGGCGCACCCTGGTCATGGGGGCCATTCGAGAGCTGCGGCGCATGGATCCGCAGCAGCGGGAGCAGGCTCTGGAATCCGAGGCCTACCGAATCCGCTTTTCCAACCAGGAACGCGACTTGCTCAAGGGTGTGCTGAAGCTGCCCCTGGCTCCCGTACACGCCGAAAACCAGCAAGAACCGTCGCCGGCAACCCAGAACTAGGCATAGCTGCACCAGCCCCGCGATGGCTGAACTCGCCAGCGCACAACCTTTCAGGTGTGCCTTCAATTCATGGTAGCCAAGCTCCGCCGGATGGAGAGCGCGGTTTGGCGAATTTCGTCAGCATCGGAGGCATCAGGGGACATTTTCAGATAGACTTCCAGATCCTCAGCCGCGGCGCGCATTTGCCCCAGACCGTAGCGCAGCAAAGCACGTTGTTTCACGTCTTCCGGCGAACGGGGATAAATGACCAGCACCAGGTCCACGATGGGCAGCGCTTTGCGAAAATTACGGCTGGCCAGGTAAATAGCTTTCAGATTGTTCAAAATCCGGGTCAGCATCTGGCGCCGGCTCACCGACATCAGGAACTCCGGCTGAAACGCCATCTGGCCGGCGTAAATTTCATTCAACCGCCGCTGGCAATCCTTCATGGAGAGAATATTGCCGCCATTAAAGGCGTCGATGAGCACCTGGCGGCCTTCAACGTCGTAGTGCTTGAGCAAGAAATGGCCGGGCATGCCCACCCCGAACAGGGGAAAGCCGACGCGTCTAGCCACTTCCATGTAGATCAGCGCCAGGCTGATGGGAATGCCCAGGCGGCGATCCAGAACATCGTTCACGAAGGAATTGCGCGGATCGTAATAGTCCTCGCGATTGCCGCGCAGCCCTTCCTCCTGAAAAAGGACCGTGTTGAGAGCGTAAATGGTTTGGGCAGTGTCGCCGACGTCGCGCACCCGCCGGGCTACACGCTCGGCCAAAGCGTCCACTCGAGCAGCGTAGGACTCAATCTCCAGGGTGGGATACTCGGTACGGGCCACAGTAAGCGCGGCGCGCAGCAGATCAATGCGTTCATCGTCGATCTCTTGGCCCACCAGTCCGGCAAAGACTTCAGCAATTTCACCGCTGCTCCTGCGCGACCCGGCCATCGTCTTATGGTAGCAAATGGATGGCCTGCTGCTCCGGAATCTGAACGGGCCTGTGTAGCTGGCGCAAGTAGTTGCAGGTTGTATGCAAAAATTCTCGCATGGGTAGGGAGCTCAGTCACCCCAGATGTTGAACCAGGTAGCAGCCGGCACTTAGCACTTAGCCAGGAAGGCTAACTTTGGCTGAAGACTCAGTGCTGAACTGCTATGCCCTAACGGAAAAGATTCTTCATGAGAAACAGCAGATTCGCCGGGCGCTCCGCCAGCCGCCGCATTAGGTAGGGATACCACTCCGTGCCAAAGGGAATGTAGACGCGCATGCGCCAGCCTTCACGCACCAGTTTCTGTTGCAGGTCGCGCCGAATCCCGTGCAGCATTTGAAATTCGAAAGCCTCGGGGGGGACTTTTTCCTGCTGGGCAAAACTGATGGCCGCCTCGATCATCTTCGGATCGTGAGTGGCGATGCCATGATAGATGCCGCTCTTGAGCAGCATCTTGGTCAACTTGATGTAATTGGCATCTACTTCCGACTTCTTCTGATATGCGATCTCCGGCGGCTCTTTGTAGGCTCCCTTGCACAAACGGATGCGGATGCCGGCGGCCAGAAGTTTTTCCACGTCTTGCTCGCTGCGATGCATGTAGGACTGGATCACCGCGCCCACCACTCCGGCGTTGCCAGGCTGCCCGTGCAACTCGTGGACGAAATCCAGGGTACGTTGCGTGTAGGGTGAACCTTCCATATCCACGCGCACGAAATTGCGGGGATGGCTTTGCCCGGCGGTCCGCACCAGCCCGCTAACCAGTTCCCGTGCCAGGTTTTCATCCACATCCAGGCCCATATGCGTGAGCTTGAGGCTGATGTTGGCCTGCAGTTTTCGCTCTTCGATTTCCTGCAACAGCTGCTGGTAAACCTGCGCGCTTTGCCGCGCTTCTGTGGCGTTGGTGACGTTTTCCCCCAGATTATCCAGGCTTACACCCATGCCCTGCTGGTTGACGTTGTGAGCGGCAGAAAGGGCTTCGGCGATGGTGGTGCCGGCAACAAACCGCCGCGACATGCGCAGCCCGACAATGGAGCGTTCAGCCACGGCCCGCATGGGGCGATTTTCGGAAAGCCCAATCAGCAGCGCTCTCAGCACGCAACCTCGCGCAGAGAGCGCGCCGGAATGGGATCGTTAATACCGGCGGGTTCGAATGGCACTGGCGGCATGGGCGACCGATTGTTTTATCACACGCGGCCGCCACGGTCAGCTATGACCGCGGTCACAGCAACCTGTGCCCCTGCACAACCGCTTTTCCCCAAGGACGTCCCATTCAGTTATCCTTTGAGCCTGCCGCCCACTGGGCGGACGTTTGAGCATGCAGCCGTGAACCCATTGTCAGCTTTCGGATTAGCCGCCGTGACCCTGATGGTCATCTGTTATGCGCTCGAAGACCGCAGCCTATGGTTCATCCTGGCCTTTGCCCTGGCCTGCGTTCTGGGCTCCATTTACGGTTTTCTCCAGGGAGCGTGGCCCTTCGGCCTGGTGGAGGCGGTTTGGTCTCTGATTGCGTTGCGCCGCTGGTGGTTGCAGCGAAAGACGAATGGCAGCGCGCTAAGGACGCCGGCAAATTGAAAAACTGGGGGTTAGTCTGCAGATTTTGTGCGGCTTCTTTGTCGATTCGGAAAGGGCAACCTGCTTCACCGCCGATTAGGCTGGGCAGCCAGCGGGTGGCAATCGACACAGCCGTAGAACTATTTCCACGGAAGCGATTTAGCGGCCGAAACAATGCCTCCAGAAATGCCGATAATCAGCGTCTTCCCGGACATGCCCTCTTGGCATCTGAGTTGCCATCAATGCCTGGGAGCCGATGATTTAAAATGAGTCAGTAATGCGCTGATGTGGAGGGGCCCGGGACTGGCCGACCGGGTTAGGCTGGCAGGCCGCGCTCTGGATAACGTTAACGTGCCCGCCATCGTCTTAATTTTGCAGGTTCTTCGCCCATCTCCGTGAGTATCAAGGTCAGGATTCCGAGAAGCAGAGGGTCTGCGGGAAGCAGCTTTATCCCGCAGGATGCCGTAGTTCGCGCAAGCCTGGCGGTTTTCCTTATTCTGGGCATTGCCTTTGTGGGAGTGTGTACTTTTTACTGGGTGCGCTATGCCCGCATTGTCGATCGGCGCCTGAGCGGCCCCATTTTCGATAACACCGCAAAGATTTACGGTGCGCCCGAAATCGTGGGCGTCGGAGAGCGCATTACGCCCGCCGAAATTGTCGCTGAGCTGCAGCGCGCCGGCTACACGGAGGAGGGCTCCCGAGCTCCTTCCCGTATCGGGACCTACCGCCTGATGGAGGATGGCATAGCCATCGACTCCGGTCCCGAGTCCTACCACGGGCCCGGAGAAGCCGAAATTCGCATGCAACGGGGCAAAGTCGCCGCCATCGTCAGCGGCGGAAACCAAGTTGGTGGCTATGAGCTGGAACCACAGCTAGTTACAGCTCTCTATACTCAGCAACGTTCCAAGCGGCAGGTTGTCAAGTACCAGGACATTCCCAAAATCATGCGGGAAGCCGTCCTCTCCGTCGAGGACCGCCGCTTTTTCCAGCATGGAGGCGTCAACTACATCCGGCTGGTGGAAGCGGCGTTGGTGGATCTGCGCGAAGGGCGCCATGAACAAGGCGGCTCGACCATCACCATGCAGGTGGCGCGCATGTTTTTCCTCAACCCGCAAAAGACTTTTCATCGCAAGCTGGTCGAGATGCTGATCTCGATTGAGCTGGAACAACGCTTCAGCAAGGAGCAGATTTTCGAGTTCTATGCCAACCAGGTGGACCTGGGGCAGCGCGGCTCCTTCGCCATCCACGGCTTTGGCGAAGCGGCCCACGCCTATTTCAACAAAGATTTGCAGGCCATAACCCTGCCGGAAGCGGCG
>DATGIY010000603.1:0-4661 GCA_035295475.1 Terriglobales bacterium | reverse complement strand
CGGTGTTCCTCTACTGCTTCCGCGAGCGCGAAGACCTGCTGCGCATTTTCGAGATGGTCAGCGGCCAGCGCATGATGACCTCCTACTTCCGCGTAGGCGGCCTGGCGCTGGAGCCGCCCCTGGGCTTCTTCGAGCGCGTGAAGCATTTTGCCGACCGCTTCCCCGAGAAGGTGGACGAATACGAAGGTCTTCTGACTTCCAACCCTATCTGGGTGGAGCGCACCAAAAAGGTGGCCTACTTGGCGCCTGAGGATGCCGTCGCGCTGGGCGCGACCGGGCCCACGCTGCGCGCTTCCGGCGTGGACTGGGACCTGCGCCGCGACATGCCCTACTGCAGCTATGACCAGTTCCAGTTTAAAGTGCCGGTGCGCACGGACGGCGATGTGTTCTCCCGCTACATGGTCCGGGTGGAGGAACTGCGCGAATCCAACAAGATTGTGCAGCAGACGCTGGCAGGCCTGCCCGAAGGCCGCATCAAGGCGGAAGCCCCCAAGGTGGTGCTGCCCGAACGGGAGAAGATGAAGACGCAGATGGAAGCGCTCATCTACCACTTCAAGATCATCACCGAGGGCTTTACCGTGCCGGCGGGCGAAGTTTACCAGGCGATCGAATCGCCGCGTGGCGAAATGGGCTATTACGTGGTCAGCGACGGCACCGCCAAGCCCTATCGCGTGCACATGCGCTCGCCATCCTACGTGAACCTGCAGGCGCTGCCCAAGATGTGCGAAGGGCGCCTGATCGCCGACGTGGTCGCCGCCATCGGCAGCATTGATATTGTGCTGGGCGAAATAGACAGGTAATTGAGTAATTGTGTAATCGGGTAATTGAGTAATTGAAAATCGGCGCGAGGTGGTCAGTATGGCGTCGAGGCCCGAAGATTTAAGGGAGCGCACCAAGAAATTCGCGCTGCGTGTCATCCGGTTGTTCCGTGCTTTACCGAGGAGCGGAGACGCGCAGGTGATCGGCAAGCAGTTACTGCGTAGCGGTACCTCAGTCGCGGCGAACTATCGCGCAGCCTGCCGGGCAAGATCACGGCCCGAATTTGCCGCAAGAATAGGGATTGTCATGGAAGAAGCAGACGAAACAGTATTCTGGCTGGAGCTGACCAGCGAGTCGGAAATCGTTCCGCTGGCGCGCCTGAAGGGCCTCTTACAGGAATCTCGGGAACTCGCGGCGATTTTCACGGCTTCCTACGGTACTGCTCATAGCAAGAAATCAATTACCCGATTACCCGATTACCCGATTACACAATCATGAGGTTCTCCGACCAATTCGAAGAGCGTTTCACCTCGATGGTTGGCCACTATCCCACCAAGCGCTCGGTGCTGGTCCCGACCCTGCTCTGCATGCAAGACGAACTGGGCTACTTGACCGACGAGGCCATTCGCGAGGTCGCCCAACGCTTGGAGCTGACCGAACTGGAAGTGCGCAACGTGATCAGCTATTACTCCATGCTGACCACCAAACCGCGCGGCAAGTACAACGTGCAGGTGTGCCGCAATATCAGCTGCATGCTGCGCGGCGCCGACGATGTCATCGCCCACGTCAAGAAACGCCTGGGCATCGGCCACAAAGGCACCACCGAGGACGGCATGTTTTCTTTTGAGGAAGTGGAGTGCATCGGCGCCTGCAGCTGGGCGCCTGCCATGCAGGTCAACTACGACTTCCACGAGAAGCTGACGCTTGAAAAGGCGGACGAGATTCTGGACGACTATAGGAAGAAAGGAACCCAGTGATTGTGTAATCGAGTAATTGTGTAATCGGGTAAATGAGAATGCGCGGGCGCGGTTTTCAATTTCCCGATTACTCAATTACAAAATTACCCAATTTTTCTTGTTGAAAGATTAAATGGCGGACTTGGTGAGCCATCCCGACGAAGTCAAGGTCGTCTCCCGGCGCTTCGGCAAAGGTGCGGCCAGTCTGGACCGCTATCTCGAACTCGATGGTTACAAGGCGGTGCAGAAGGCGCTAAGCCTCGGCCCGGACGGGATCATCAACGAGATGAAGGCTTCGAACCTGCGTGGCCGGGGCGGCGCCGGCTTCCCTACCGGCATGAAGTGGAGCTTCGTGCCCAAACAGGCGCCAAAGCCCAAGTACGTGCTGTGCAACGGCGACGAAAGCGAGCCCGGCACCTGCAAGGACCGCCTCATTTTGGAGCACGACCCGCATGCGGTGATCGAAGGCGTTGTGGTCGCGGGCATCGCGGTGGGCTCGCACACCGGCTACATCTATATTCGCGGGGAGTACCGTTACCTCTCGGAAATCATGCAGAAGGCGCTGGCCGATGCTTACGCCCGCGGATTTCTCGGCAAGAACATTTTCGGCAGCGGCTACGATTTCGACGTCTACTGGCACGGCGGCGCCGGCGCCTATGAAGTGGGCGAAGAATCGGCGCTTATGGAATCGCTGGAAGGCAAGCGCGGCGTGCCCCGCATTCGCCCGCCCTTCCCCGCCGTTGTCGGCCTGTGGGGTGGGCCCACCGTGATCAACAACGTGGAAACGCTGGCCAGCGTGCCCCACATTATGCTGGGCGGGGGCGAGTGGTACGCCAGTTTGGGCACGCCAAAAAACGGCGGCACCCGCCTGTTTTGCTTGAGCGGACACGTTGCCAAACCTGGCGTGTATGAGTTGCCCCTGGGCTATAACCTGAAGAAGATGATTTTCGAAGTCGCGGGTGGAATTCGCGACGGGCGCCAGCTGAAAGCGGTCACTCCCGGCGGCTCTTCCACCCCCGTGCTCAAGGCTGAGGAATGTGATGTGGGCATGGATTTTGATCAGCTCATGAAGGCCGGCTCCATGCTGGGTTCCGGCGGCGTGGTCGTGCTCGACGACACCACCTGCATGGTCAAGTACCTGCAGCGCATCATGATGTTCTACCAGCACGAAAGCTGCGGCTGGTGCATTCCCTGCCGCGAAGGGACTGACTGGCTGAAGAAGACGCTCAACCGTTTTCATGCTGGCGGCGGCGTGGAGAAGGATATCGGCAACATTCAGTACCTGGCGGAAAACATGCTGGGCCGCACCTTCTGCCCTCTGGGCGACGCGGCGGCCATGCCGGCAATTTCCATTGTTAAGAAATACCGGCAGGAGTTTGAGGATCACCTGAACGGCCGGCCCTGCCCCTTCGAGGCAAAAGCGCTGGAGGCGGTGCCGGCCTGAAACGTAGTTTCGAGTTTCCAGTTTCAAGTTTCGAGACTGGAAACCCGAAACTAGAAACTTGAAACTTCTCTTTATGCCAGACGTAAACATCACCGTTGACGGCAAAAAGCTCTCCGTTCCCGCGGGCACGCTGCTGATCGAGGCCTGCAAGAGCGTGGGCATCGAGGTGCCATCTTTCTGTTATTACCCCGGCCTCTCCCTGCAGGGCGCCTGCCGCATGTGCCTGGTCAAAATCGAGAAGATGCCCAAGCTGCAGACCGCCTGCACCACCGTGGTCACCGAAGGCATGGTAGTCAGCACGGAAATTGATGAGGTGCGCCAGGCGCGCAAGGCCATGCTGGAGCTGGTGCTGGCTAACCATCCGCTGGATTGCCCGGTGTGTGACGCCGGCGGCGAATGCGAACTGCAGGACATGACTTTTTCCTACGGTGCCGCTGAATCCAAGCTCATCGACATCAAGAATCACAAGGATGAGCAGCAGTGGTCGCCGGTGGTCTACTTCGACCGGCCGCGCTGCATCATGTGCTACCGCTGCGTGCGCGTGTGCGGCGAAGGCATGGACGTGTGGGCGCTGGGCACCGCCAATCGCGGTTCCGCCCAGCTAATCATGCCCAACCACTCCGATTACCTGGAGTGCGAAGAGTGCGGCATGTGCATTGATATCTGCCCGGTGGGTGCGCTGACCTCCGGCGCTTATCGTTACAAGACCCGTCCCTGGGAGATGAAGCATGTGGGCACCGTCTGCACTCACTGCGCCGACGGCTGCAAGACCACCCTGGGCGTGCGGCGCTCGCCAACGGGCATGCAGATGGTGCGCGGCGATAACCGCGACAAAAGCGGCATCAATGGCGATTTCCTCTGCATCAAGGGCCGTTACGCCTTCGATTTCGCCAATCACGACGACCGCATCACGCAGCCGCTCATCCGCAAAGATGGCCGCCATGTGCCCGTCACCTACGACCAGGCCTACGAGCACATTGCGCTGCGGCTGCAGCAAATCCGCGAGCAGCAGGGCGGCCACGCGATCGGCGTGATCGGATCCAACCGCACCAGCAACGAGGAAAATTACCTCCTGCAGAAGTTTGCCCGCGTCGTGCTGGGCACCAACAACATTGACCACCACCGTACCGCCGACTTTCCCGCCTTTGCCGGCGCTTTGGCAGGCAAGAAGAACGCTACGGCCAGCATGCGCGACGTGTTCAGCGCGCCGTCCATCCTGCTGATCGGCAACGATCCCACCGAGCAGCACCCGCTATTGGCTTGGCAGATTCGCAACAACGTGCGCCTGCACCGCGCGCGCTTGTATGTGGTGAACTCATCGCCCATTAAGCTGCGCAGCCAGGCGGCCAGCTTCACCCAGATTCCCGCCGGAAGCGAACCGCAACTTGCCGCCTTCCTGGCCGGCGACGATGCGGCCGCCAGCGCGCTCGCTTCTGGCGAAACCGCTCGCGAAGCGCTGACCGGCCTGCGCGACAAGCTGCGCGGCGAGCAGAACCTGGTGA
>DATGIY010000602.1:0-3058 GCA_035295475.1 Terriglobales bacterium | reverse complement strand
GGCGTAGACCGCGCGTACATCTTGTCCGTCCACGCTTTCGGCATGAATGCCGAAGGCGGTGGCCCGGCTCAGCATGTCGCCCGCCGTGGTCTCGGAAAAATGTGTGTACTCGTTGTACAGATTGTTTTCGCAGACGTAGATCACCGGCAGCTTCCATAGCTGCGCCAGGTTCATGACCTCGTACAGCGAGCCCTGGCCCAACGCGCCCTCTCCGAAGAAGCACACGCAAACCCGGCCATTGCCCAGGCGTTTGGCGGAGAAGGCGGCGCCCGTGGCAATGCCCACGCTGCCGGCTACGATGGCATTGGCTCCCAGGTTGCCGGTCGCCGGATCGGCAATGTGCATGGAACCGCCCTTGCCGCGGCAATACCCGGCTTCCTTGCCCAGCAGTTCGGCAAACATGCGGTCGGGGGACGCGCCCTTGGCCAGGCAGTGTCCATGACCGCGGTGCGTGCTGGTGATGTAATCGTCCGCGCGCAACGCGTGGCAGACACCCACTGCCACCGCTTCCTCACCGATATAAAGATGGGCCAGTCCCGGCATCAGCGCGCGCATGTAGAGATCGTTTACTTGTTCCTCGAACAGGCGGATGCTCACCATCCGCCGGTACATTTCCAGCCAGGCTTCCGCCCCGATGCTGGCGGCGCCCTGCGGCTGCTGGGCAACTGTGGTCATCGTTCCACTCCTGACATTTCTGCCAGCACCTTAAAAACACATGCGAAATCTTGTTTGGCCAATCCCATGCCCCGCGCCGCGGTCAGAAACTCATTAGCCACCGCGGTGGTGGGCAATGGCACATCCAGCCGCCGCCCCATTTCCAGGGCCAGCAGCATGTCTTTCTGCATCATGTTGACGTCGAACCAGGCTTCCTCCGGCATCTGCAGTACGAACGGCCCGCGATACTGCACCATGGGTGAAGCCACCGCGCTGTGAGTCAGCACATCCACCGCCGTTGCCCGCGCAATCCCGCTTTTCTCCGCCAGCAGGATGCCCTCGGAAAAAGCCATCATCTGCACCGCCAGGCTGAGATTGGTCGCGATCTTCATGGACAGGGCCAATCCGTTATCGCCCACGTACGTGACCTTCGGGCCAATGTCCTGCAATATGGGCTTGATCCGTTCGAAAGTTTCTTTGCGCCCCGCCACCATGACCGACAGCTTGCCTTCCTGCAGAGTAATCACGCTGCCCGACACCGGCGAATCCACCATGTCGGCGCCCTTTTCCCGCACCTTGCCGGCCAGCGAGCGGCTGAACTCCGGGCTCACGGTGCTCATATCCACCAACACCTTGCTCTGGCTAAGGCCCGCGATCATGCCTTGCGGCCCTTCAGCCACCGCCTGCAGCGCCGCCGAGTTCGTAACCATGGAAAGCACTACATCAGCGCTCTCCGCCACTGCTCGCGGCGAGTCCGCCCAGCGCATGCCCCGTTCAATCAGCCATTCCGCTTTCTTGCGCGTGCGGTTATAGCCGGTCACGGTGTGACCCTTGCCCAGCAGCCGGTTCACCATCTGGCTGCCCATCACGCCCAGACCGACAAAGCCAAGGTTCGCCATCTATCTATTTCTCCCCCTCAAGAGGCGGGCCGGGCCAGTATTGCTTCCGGGCCGCTGGAAGGTATGCGCGAATCCACGCGCACTTGCTGCAGGTGAGCGCGCATTTCCGCTCGCGCCCGCTCCGAGTCCCGCGCTTCTACCGCCTGCAGAATCCGCCGGTGATAGTACTGTCCCCGTTGCGGACCGCCTGGCGCCTGAAAAGTTCGCAGCCGCTGCTCGCGCAGCAAACCTACAATCGAGTCGATCAGCGAAAGAATCAGCGGATTGGCGGCCGCTTCCGCCAGCGAAAGATGGAAATCGAGGTCGGCTTCGATGAACGCATCCGCGTTGTTCAGCGAGGCGTCCATAACCGAGACTGCCTCGCGCATCGTGGCCAGGTGTTGCTCTTCCGCCCGCGCCGCTGCCAGAGCGGCAATCTCCGGCTCCAGAATCTCGCGTACTTCTCCCAGGTGCGCGGCGCCTTCCGGCTGGCCAATTCTGGCCATCAGGTCCAGAGATTGTCGGATAACCTGCGAAGTTCCATTGGTCACGAATGTGCCCCGCCCGGTGTAAGCCTCCACCAGGCCTTTCTCTCGCAACGCCTTCACCGCTTCCCGCACCGCCGTCCGGCTCACGCCGAAGCGCTCCGCCAGGTCGCGCTCCGCCGGCAGCTGGTCACCCGGCTTGAGCTCGCCCTTGAGAATCGCTTCTTCAATCTGCTGCACGATCTGCTCATACAGCCGCGATGTGCGCACAACCTTATACATAAGCGTCTCCAGCAACCGCACTGCGGGCAAAAACCGCCGCCCCGTTACACCGCCCGGGAAATCCTTGCCTCTTGCGCCTCGTCCTCGATCCACACGGTCTTGATGTTGGTGAATTCGCGAATGCCATGCACGCCCAGTTCGCGCCCATAGCCGGACTGCTTCATGCCGCCAAAGGGAACGCGCGGATCGGAGGCTACCATCTTGTTGATGAACACCATGCCCGCTTCCAGTTCGTTGATGAACCGCTTGCGCTCGAATTCGTCGTTGGTCCAGGCGCTGGCGCCCAGCCCGAAACGGCTGTCGTTGGCGATGGCTATTGCCTCGTCGATGTTTTTGGCGCGAAACAGGCAGGCCACGGGCCCGAACAGCTCTTCCCGGTACGCCGGGGAACTCTTGGGAATATTGGTGAGTACGGTGGGAGCAAAGAAATTTCCCGGACGATTGAGCGGCTTGCCTCCGGTCAGCAGGCGCGCGCCCGCTTCCACGGACTTGGTCACGTCGCGTTCCAGGTCCACCACCGCATCCGCGGTCGCCAGCGGCCCCAATTCCACTTTCTCCTGCATGGGGTCCCCCACCACCAGGGCTTGCATCTTGGCTACGAATTGCCGCTCGAACTCATCGGCGATGTCCTGCGCCACGATGAAGCGCTTCGCGGCAATGCACGACTGTCCGTTGTTCTGGACGCGCGCCTTCACCGCCGTGGTGACCGCTGCATCCAGATCGGCGCTGGGCATGACGATAAAGGGATCGCTCCCCCCC
>DATGIY010000601.1:0-9423 GCA_035295475.1 Terriglobales bacterium | reverse complement strand
CTGCCCGCCGAGGAAAATATCGCCAGCATCTATGCCCAGGGCCGGGGCGTGCCCCGCGACCTGAGCGCGGCGGCGCGCTGGCTGCGGCGCGCAGCAGGCCGAGGTTCCGCCACGGCGCAGAACAACCTGGGCTTCGCCTATGAACATGGCCTGGGAGTGCTGCGCGACCAGGCACAGGCTGTGTTCTGGTATAGGAAAGCCGCGGCCCAGGGCTTGCCCGAGGCGCAGCGAAATCTCGCCCTTATGGAGACTCAGGAAGCAAATAGAGAGAAACCGGAGAAGACAACCCAGGTGGAGCGCCCTTCCAGTTTTCGCTAGCACCTGGCCCCGCCGCGGTTGGCCATACTCCGTGGCAATAGAGACGAAGGTGACGATCGTGTCGAAACCATGGCCGAGACGGTGTGGTTTCTGAAAGCGTAGGGTAAGCCGGAGCGCAAAGTACGCCTTGGTCTACGCAGTGGGGGACAAAGAATTCACGATCCCGTCTAATGGGCTCTCTAACTTCGCCGCCAGGTCACAGTCGGCGCAGCGCAGTTCTTCCAGAAAAATCTCCGTCGTGACCCGGAAAGCGCGACTGAGTTCAGCCACATCCAGGGAGCGAGCCAGAGATTCCGCGGCGCGCGCCTTTTGCTGTTGGGGAAGGTCGTCAAGTCCCCGGCCCTGGACAGCAGCCACACCCTGGCGCTTGCACATCAGCGCCAGCACGTTATCGCGCATTCCGCTCAACATGTGTTCTGCCTGCAACTGCCGGGAGCTCGCCAGACTGGAACGCACGTGCAGGGCGTAGAGCCAGGCCATGCCAATCAGATCCTTGGCGTCGGGAAGCGGCGCCGAAAGCGGCTCTCCCGCAGCGCCAAAGATCAGGCTGAATTTTGGGCCAACCGCACGCAATTCGCCGGGGGGCCAGAATGAGAGATCAATCTGCAGAGTGTTCTCGAGCAGGAATACACGATACAGGATGCTGCCCCGCCTGACGTCATAGTTCGCGACCGCTGCGTGGTCGCGATACAAGCGCGCGGTCCAATCCGTCAGCACCTGATCCAAGTGGGCATCGCTGGCCAAACCCAGGCCGAGATCAATGTCCGACCAGCGGTCCTGCAGGCCAAGCGCGGCTGAGCCGAAGTGCGCCGCGGCTGCGATGCGCGCGTCTGCCTGGGCGGCGGCAACCAGTTGCGCGCGAATCTGTTCTCGTTGCTGCGAGGTGAAAACCAAGGCGTCGTTGGAACTGGTGCCCGGGACCGGAATCGAACCGGTACGGTGGTTTCCCACCTCGGGATTTTAAGTCCCGTGCGTCTGCCAGTTTCGCCACCCGGGCGGAGAGCTTTAACCTACTGAATGTATTCTACTTGAGTCCCTGTCGCACTTTGGCGCGTTTCCCGACTTTGGCTGCGGTGGCGCTTCTGGTGCCAGTTCGTTTTGCTACCTTACACCGGCCGCTCTCGATCTTGAGCGCCGCCTCGCACAGGTCAGAGTCGCTGACGATATTGTAGCGGTCAAACTCTGAGCGCGTCTTATGCCCTGAAATCCGCATAGCGACATTCTCCGGAACTCCGCGGCGGACCATTTTGCGCACGGCCGAGCGGCGCAGATCGTGAAAGAGCAGTCCTTGCCAGTACTGACCGCGACCTGCGGCGCCGGCCGCCACGGAAGCTGTCATTCCGTGGAGTGTCCTTGCCGGTGTCACGCAGCCGTGCCGCGGGAGAATTGCACCGCGTCGGGCATGGCAGGAGAAAGACCAAGCCCCTCTGCCGCGGTGGATTGAGCGCCAGAGCCCTTTTACAACGATTCTGGCCCAGCGCACATGACTTATGTGGATAGACGCGCTTCGCGTGGAATTGTCCTAGGAGGTGCCGCCAGTCGCTGAGCCGATGCTTTTCCCGCCCAGGTCGCTAGCAGGCGCACAGGCGGGAAGTGCAGGGCTGCAAACGAGGCGGGCAAAACTAAAAGGCCGCCTCTACTTTGTCGAGAGCGGCCTTTGTTGGTGGTGTTTGCGAGACTACGCGTATTGATATTGGTTTGTTTGTGCGTCTACCTCAACAGTGGGCTTGCGCTTGTTTATGACATCGATTTTATCGAAGTCGCGCATGATCTGATCGACCTTCTCTCTTAACCCCTCGCCAAGGTTTAAGGCATAGGAGCGGATGAGCAGGTCACTCTGTGAGCCCACTTTGTCATCATTGTTTTCCCACTTGGAGAGGGTGGTTTTGTCCACGTGTAGAAGCCGCGAGAACTGCTCTCCAGTCATCCGCAGGTATTTCCTCAAAAAACGGATCTCCTCGCCCCGCAAACCATATGGTTTCGTGACTAACGCGAGTGCAATGGTGCGCATTAGATCATCCATGTTGGGGATGGCCACCTGCTCTTCGCCGCACTCCCGGCAATTAACGATTTCCACACCGTGCAGGACTACGTTATTCAGCCCGCTTTCCTTGAATTGATATGTCCCGCGAATCACCTCCGCCTTTCCACCGCACTCCCGGCACTGTTCCTCCTTGCGCTTCATTCCCCCTCCATTCCACCCGCAATGTTTCAGGTCTTCCTCCTCTTGGCTTCAATAGAGAAAATCGTTATCAAAAATGTCTCGTTCTCATCTCGGAGCGTGAGCACAACGGCCAGCCACTTGCCACCCGCCTCGTGGCCCTCCAGACGATACTTCCAGTCGCCAGTTCTGATGTCCTGTTCCGGCTCCTCATAGATATTGCCGCTTCTCAGCACGTTCCAGACGTCTGTAAGGGTGACGTCTTTTTCTTCTGCCAAAGACTTGCGAAAGTGTCCGCCCCACCTCACCCTACCTTGCTCCAAGCAGTGGTGAACCAAATCCACTGCATCTGAGCGGGAGAGACGCTTTAGCATCATGTTGGTATTTTACCAACTTTGAATTGGATGTCAACCACGGAATTTGGGATGTGCGATTATTACTTAGGTCACGAACCGCTGCTTTTTATGCCACATCGATCGCGGTCCAGGCTCTCGAATGAGGCAAACCGCTCAAGGTGTATCACCTAGCAGAACAGCGTGCAGCGGTGCATGTTTGTGCGTTGCGAGGATTATCTCAAGGACGAATTTTAAGTCCCGTGCGTATGCCAGTTTCGCCACCCGGGCGGAAAGACTGGAACCAACTGGAACTACGTTAGTAAATGGCTGCCGGCTTTGCAAATCCAGGGAGAAGATTCCACCCCAACGGCCTGCGAAATAAAACACGCCGGGGCGAAGGGCACACGACCGGCGAGATTCAGCGTGAAGAGGGATTCGAGGTGTTGCCGGTAATGCAGGTCTGGGACACCTTCTCGACCTTGCTTACCTGCAGCGTCTGGGTGCCCGAAGTTGTTGCGGAACGTGTGGAGGCGGCATTGGCGGACTCGGAGGCGTCGACCTTCACTTCCTGGCCCACGTGCTGGTTGAGCTGGGAGCTATCTCCCTGCAGCTGGTAAGTCATGCCGTTATTGCCCACCAGGGTGTAGTTGCCGGAGCTTCCCGAAAGACAACCCTGCACCGTAGCTTGGTGCCCGACGCGCGACTGGGAGCTGCTCGTGCCGTGGCCGCCGGAGGAATCGCTTGCGCTCCCATTACCGTTCTGCGGGGACGATGCGGGGGTTTGGGCGGCGACCCAGACCGCTGAGAGCAGGAGCAGCAGAAATATCAACCAGCTGTTGCGCATGACATCCTCCCGGGGACGGTCCTGGCCGCGAACTAGTTTGCCGATGAAAGGCGCAGTTAGTGATATTCAAGCCGCGAAGTGGGGGTTGCCTGGACGCCACCAACTCTGCCCAGTCGCGGCGATTTGGCGAAGCCGGCACTCCTGTCGCGGGTGCAAGATGCTGTCAGTCGTAGAAGTTGCGCACCCAGCGGTGCGGACGAATTTTCTGCAGAACAGCGGGAGAGAGAGGTCCGGCAGCGGACGCGGCCGCGTTGGAAGCGACGTGAGCGGGTGTGCGCATCCCGGGGATCACGGTAGACACCGCGGGATCGCTAAGGCAGAAGCGCAGGGCGAACTGCGGCAAGTCTTGGACAGAAATGGCGGCATCCTTGGTAAGGCGCTGCAACCGGTCCCAGACCTCCTGCTTGCGCTGGCCGCCGAAGTATTGGTTGCGAAAGTCGCCTTCGGGGAAGGTCGTGTCGGGGCGAATTTTGCCGGTAAGGCTGCCTTCGTCGAAGGGAACGCGCGCCAGCACACCGATATTGTGCTGCCGGCAGTAAGGGAAGAGCTCATCTTCGGGTGACTGGTCGAAGAGGTTGTAAATAACCTGGACCGCATCGATCAGGCCGGTCGCGAGAGCCTTAAGCGAGTTGGCGGGCTGGTGGTCATTGATGGAGATGCCCAGAAAGCGTGCCTTGCCGGAGGCGCGAATGTCGCGGACGGTGGAGAGCCACTCGTCGTTGCCGGCCCACTCGTCATTCCAGACATGAAACTGGTAGAGGTCCACCGCCTCGCGACCCAGATTGTTGAGGCTCTGGTCAAGCGAAGAAAGCACATATTGCCTGGGAAAGACCTCCCGCAGGGGAACGCCGGGCTGCGCCGGCCAGATGAAATTCTTAGGCGGCACCTTGCTGGCGATCAGGACCTCCGAGGACTTGCCAAAAGCTCGGGCGAGCAGTTGCTCGCTATGGCCCATACCGTAGGCCAGGGCGGTATCAAAGAAATTGATTCCGGCGTCGCGGGCCGACTTCAGCGCCGTGAGCGAGGCCTGGTCCTCGGCGCCGACCCACTCGCTTTTACCGATACCCCAGGCGCCGAAGCCGATCTCGCTGACCTGAAGCCCGGTTCTGCCCAGCTGGCGATATTTCATTCTTCTTTCTCCATCGCGGGACGTTCTCCTGGATATGTTCAAGCGCGCGGGCAGGAGGCGTCAAATCCTGGAAGTTGGCAGGGTTGCCGTGCGGGGGAAAAACATAAGTTGTTGCTGTCCCGAGGCGCTAAACCACGTCTAAAGAGGCTCGTGGAGCTGGAGCTCTGAATTGGACCGGAATGGGCCAGGGATGGGGAAATGGGACAGGCTATGAGTTCCTTTCCGGCGGACTTTCTGAGACACTGACATCATCAATGGATATCAATATTTGCCCAGCTAAGGGCTCAGTGCGCAACACCCGGGATATGAGTACGCCGAACGTCAGTAGATGGTGGAGTGCGAGTCTGGTTTGGGCCGCCGTGCTTTTCCCGGGGTTGGCAGGACTGGCCGGCTGCAGCGGCAGCAACGTCGCGGCCTCCATGCAGACGCCTCCCCCTGCCCAGGTCAAGGTGATGGCGGTGGAACTGCGCACGGTGCAGGACACGAGCGATTACGTGGCCACCATCAAGTCGCGCAATTCGGCCACCATCCAGCCGCAGGTGGAAGGGCAGATCACAAAAATTTTTGTGCGCTCCGGTGAACGGGTACGGGCGGGGGCGGCGCTACTGGAAATCGATCCTCTGAAGCAGCGTGCTACGGTGAACAGTTCGGAAGCTACGGCGCGCCAGAAGCAAGCCAATCTGGAGTGGGCGCGCACTCAATTAGAGAGGACGAAAAAGCTTTATGCCGCGGGTGTGGTGAGCAGGCAGGATCTGGACCAGGCGCAAACCGGTTACGACGCGGCGCAAGCGGATTTGGCGTCGCTGGATGCGCAGGTGAAAGAACAGCAGGTGCAGCTGCAGTATTACGAGGTGGTAGCGCCGAGCGAAGGCATTGTGGGCGACATTCCCGTACACGTGGGCGACCGGGTGACCACCTCAACCATGCTGACCACGGTAGACCGCAATACGGATCTGGAAGCTTACATCCAAGTGCCGCTGGAGCGGGCAACGCAGCTGCGCCTGGGGCTGCCGGTCGACCTCGTGAGCGACACCGGCGCGGTACTGGCGCACTCGCGCATTACGTTCATCTCCCCGCAGGTCGATACCGGCATGCAATCGGTGCTGGCCAAGGCGCTGATCACCAGCCCCAGGCGTGAGGTTCGTTCTGCGCAGTTCGTGCGCGCGCGGGTGGTGTGGAATTCCCATCCCGGACTGATGATTCCAGTCACGGCGGTGGCCCGCATCAGCGGTCAGTACTTCAGCTTCATCGCAGAAGGGGGTCCAAAAGGAACCGTGGCGCGGCAGATTCCGGTTCAGGTCGGGGACATTGCCGACAGCAGTTACACAGTGCTGGGAGGGATCAAACCGGGAGATCAGGTAATTGTCTCGGGGACGCAGAACCTGGCGGATGGAGCACCGGTGACGATAGTGGAGTAAAAGGCAGTCGACGGCGGACGGTTAAAGGCTTGGGGCGATTGATTGTTCGTTGATTTCTTCATAAGGCGGCCTGTTTTCGCCACGGTGAGCTCCTTGTTCATCGTGATCGCGGGAGCCGTGTGCATACCGCTGCTGCCGATCGCCCAATATCCGCAGCTGGCGCCGCCGCAGGTTACCGTCACCAGCATTTATACGGGCGCGAACGCGCAGACGGTGGAGTCAGCGGTGACGACCCCGCTGGAGCAGGCCATCAACGGCGTTGAGGGGATGCGCTACATAACCTCGGCCAGCACCAACGACGGGGTCAGCCAGATCACGGTCACCTTCGATCTGTCGCGCAACCTCGATCTGGCGGCGGTGGACGTGCAGAACCGAATTTCCACGGTTACGGGCCGTCTGCCTACCGAGGTCAATACCACCGGCATCACCATCACCAAAAATTCCAGCGCCTTCGTGCTGGCCGCCGGCTTCTATTCCGACGACAACCGCTATAGCGATGCGTTTATCAGCAATTACATTGATGTTTACATCAAGGACGCGCTGAAGCGCATTCCTGGTGTGGGCGATGTGATGATCTTCGGCGAGCGCAAGTACTCCATGCGCCTTTGGGTGGACCCGGTGCGCCTGGCGGCTCGCGGCCTGACGGCGACCGACGTGGTGAACGCGCTGCGCGAGCAGAACGTGGAGATTGCCGCCGGCCAGGTAGGGGCATCGCCGGCGCCGCCCAACCAGCAGTACCAGATCAGTGTTCGCGCGGTGGGGCGGCTGAGCGAGCCGGAAGAATTCAACAACATTATCCTCAAGACGGGCAGCGATGGAAGCCTGATCCGTTTACGCGACGTAGGCCGCGCTGAACTGGGCGCGGAAGCCTACAACAGCAATCTGGCTTACAACGGCTATCAGTCGATCGGCTTCGGGGTGATGCAGCTGCCGACGGCCAACGCCATCGACGTCGATCGCGCCGCCCGGGCGGAACTGGCGCGCCTAGCCAAGTTTTTCCCGCCGGGGCTGAAGTACGCCATCGCTTTCGATACCACCACGGTGGTGGGAGAATCCATCCGCGAAGTGCTCTACACCCTGCTGCTGGCCATTGGGCTGGTAGTGCTGGTCATGTTCTTCTTCCTGCAGGACTGGCGCAGCACCCTGATCCCGGCGGTCACCATCCCGGTGTCGCTGGTGGGGACGTTTGCTTTCGTCAAGCTGCTGGGCTTTTCCATTAACACGTTGACGCTGTTCGGCATCACGCTGGCCACGGGCCTGGTGGTGGACGATGCCATCGTGGTGATCGAAAACGTCAAGCGCCACATGGGCGAGGAGCACATCAACTCGCATGTGGCGGCCTCGGAGGCCATGGCAGAAGTGACCGGCGCGGTGATCGCCACCTCGCTGGTTCTGGTCTCGGTCTTCGTGCCGGTCGCTTTTTTTCCCGGGACCACGGGACTGCTCTATAAACAGTTTTCTCTGACCATCGCGTTTTCCATCGTGCTTTCCGCGTTCAATTCGCTCACCTTCACGCCCGCCCTGTCGGCGCTGGTCTTGCGCGGGGAGACAAGCAAAGGTCGCTTCTTCTCCGCCGTGGAGGCAGCGATTCACGGAGCCACGGCCGCCTACCGTCATACGGCGCGGCAAGCGCTGCGCTTCCGCTGGGCCCTGCTGGTGCTGTTTTTCATTGGCCTGGGAATGACGTACTGGGTGTTCAAGAAAGTGCCCATGGGCTTTGTCCCCGACGAAGACCAGGGCTACTTCATGGTGACGGTGCAGTCGCCGGAAGGCGCCTCGCTGGATTACACCTCGAAGATCATGGCCCAGGTGCAGCAGGTGCTGGCGCACAACAAGAATGTCGAGGGCGTGTTCAGCGTGGCCGGGTTCAGCTTCGCGGGGGCGAGTCCGAATCGAGGCATGTGCTTCGTGAACCTGAGGCCCATGAGCGAGCGCAAGAGAAAGGATCAATCAGCCGAGGCAGTGATTGGCAGCCTGCGCGGACCCCTGGCGGCGATCTCCGGTGCGATGGTAATTCCTTTTTCCCCGCCGCCCATCGAGGGACTGAGTAACTTTGGCGGTTTCCAATTTGAAGTGCAGGATGAGGGCGGGAACACGCTGCCCGCACTCTACGAGGCTACGCAGAAGATTGTCCGCGAGGGGAACGCGCGCCAGGATCTGCAGGGACTGTTCAGTTCCTTTACCGCCAACGATCCCCAGTTCGTGGTCAATATCGACCGCGAGAAGGCCAAGAGCCTGGATGTGCCGCTCAGCCAAGTCAGCGACGCGCTGCAAGTTTACATGGGATCGGACTACGTCAACGATTTCAACTTCAACAACCGCAGTTACCGGGTGTATGTGCAGGCGGACAAGCAATTTCGCTCCCAGCCGCGCGACATCCGCGAGTATTACGTGCGTTCCGATAAAGGCATGATGATGCCGCTGGAGAACCTGGTCACAGTAAAGGAAACCACCGCTCCGCAGATCATCAGCCACTACAACCTGTTTCGCTCGGCCGAGATCGATGGCTCGCCCGCGCCCGGTTACAGCTCTGGCCAGGCCATCCATGCCATGGAAGAAGTAGCGAAAAAAGTCCTGCCCCTGGGTATGGGATATTCGTGGACAGGCCTGTCGCTGGAGGAGATCAAGTCGGGTGGCCAGTCCATTCGCCTGTTTGGATTGGGGCTGCTGTTCGTGTATCTGACCCTGGCAGCGCAGTACGAGAGTTTCACCTTGCCGTTCATCATTCTTCTCGGCGTGCCCATGGCATTGCTGGGAGCGTTGGGAGCGCAAGGGATGCGCGGGCTGCTGGACGACGTTTATTGCCAGATCGGGCTGGTGATGCTGATCGGACTGGCCAGTAAGAACGGCATTCTCATCGTCGAATTTGCGGAACAGCTGCGGCGGCGCGGACTGTCCATCGCCGATGCCGCGGTGGAGGCGGCACGGATTCGTCTGCGGCCCATCCTGATGACCTCATTTGCCTTCATTCTGGGCGTGCTGCCGCTGGTCTTCGCGACCGGCGCCGGGCAAGCCAGCCGCCATTCCGTGGGCACAACCGTGGTGGGCGGGATGATCGTTTCCACCATTCTCAACCTGTTCTTCATTCCTGTGCTGTACGTGATCATCAAGAGCCTGACGACTCGCGGGGGCGGAGAAGAAGCCGGGTTCTCAGAGATGCCGTCGCGCGAGGCGGCGGCGCACACGGCAGATTAGCGAGGAGGCGAGCTTCACTCGCC
>DATGIY010000600.1:0-11365 GCA_035295475.1 Terriglobales bacterium | reverse complement strand
CGCGCGCAGGAACTTTGCGCGCTCTGATTCGCCGCGTGCGCCTCAAGATCACCGGCTGTCCGGTTTATTTCTGGCGGCCCGAGCAGATCAAGGCTTACCTTGAGCAGGCAGGGTTTCGCATGGATTCGATAGAAATCTGCGGCCAGCTCTATTTCGTGAAGTCCACTCCCGTTTAATGCTGAGTCTACTCAAGCTCGTATTCTGGGCCTCCGCCGGATTTATTTTCTATGTTTACGCCGGCTACCCGCTCGTAGTGTGGCTGTTGCGCACGCTTTTCCCCTGCCGCTTGCGGAAAGGCTCCGTCGAACCCTTCGTGTCTCTGGTAGTGGCAGCCTACAACGAAGAAAATGTTATCGAACGCAAACTGCGCAACGCACTGGAACTGGACTATTCTCCCGGGCGCCTGGAAGTAGTCGTGGTCTCCGATGGTTCCACGGACTCCACCGCCAAAATCGTGGATTCGTTTATTGCCGCGGAGGGTAAAGGACGCGTTCGCCTCTTCGCCCTCAGTGAAAACCATGGCAAAGTCGCGGCTCTGAACAGCGTGATCCCCCAGCTGCGGGGAGAGATCGTGGTGTTCTCGGACGCTTCCAGCATTTTAGATCCGGGCGCAGTTCGCGCCTTGATCTCAAATTTCGCTGACCCCCGGGTGGGAGCAGCCAGTGGCGTTTACCGGGTGGTCAAGCATGATTCATCTCACACCGGCGGCCAGGAAGATTTCTACTGGAAGTACGAGACCTTTCTCAAGAACCAGGAAGCAAAACTCGGCTGCCTCATGGGAGCACATGGCTCGCTCTACGCGATTCGTCGCGATTTGTACTGCTTCCCGCACGAGCGGACCATCAATGACGATTTCGTCATCCCGGCAGCTGTTCTTCCCCGCGGCTACATAATCGCCTACGAGCCGACCGCGGTCGCTTATGAAGAAGCCCACGAAATGGATGGGTTTAGCCGCAGGGTGCGCATCACTGCCGGCAACGTCGAACAACTTGCCGCCGTGCCGAGGCTCCTCTCCAGGCCTCTTACTCTTTTCTGTTTCCTTTCCCACAAAGGCGGGCGCCTCCTCGTACCGATTGCCATGGTAAGTTTGGCCGTGACCAGTTGGTGGCTCCGCCGCTTGCCCCTGTACCAGACCGCAGGCATGGCTCAGATAGCTTTTTATTCATTGGCTCTGCTTGGGGCGTTGCTGCCACTCCCGCGGGTTGTCGGTTTGCCCTACTACTTCTGTAAAGTGAACTCGGCGCTGTTTGCCTGGATATATCATGGGCTGCGCCTGGGCCGGGTTATACCCTCCCGCCGTGAGTTGGACCGCCTGGGTCAGCGCCACAGTGCCATTCAGCCCTGATCCACGAATGTCGGCGGCCCATCATCTGTCTTTCGACCAGGTCTGCTCAGTTGCAGCCGCTGACTTGGTGGTGCTGGTAAAGAAACGATGCGAGTCCTAGTTCTCGACGGTGACCAGAATCAGGCAGTAGCCTGCGTGCGTTCCTTGGGGCGCGCCGGGCATACCGTTATTGTCGGCGATGCCTACGCCTGGCCCAAGGCGGGATGTTCACGGTTTTGTCGTGGGACCTTCATCTATCCTTTGCATGACGCGGCCAAGTTTGTCGCCAGCGTCGTGGCGGAACTGAAACGTCAGCCGGGCACTCTCGTACTGCCGCTCACGGAGCGCACCAGCTTCCTGGTGTCTGCCCATCGCGACTCTCTTCTGCAAGCGGGAGCTCGGCTCGTATTACCGGCTCACGCCGACTTGCAGCGCGCCTTCAATAAGCGCTCGACCGCGGACCTGGCCGAGCAGTTGGGCATGAACGTGCCCCGCACCGCCGTGATCAGCACACCCGCGCAGCTGCCGGACGCCATCGATTCCCTGCGTTTGCCGGTGGTAGTCAAGCCCAGCACTTCCAGTGAGGTTTCATCCAAGGGCATTCGCATCACGGGAGGACCTCAATATGCCCGCACTCGGGATCAGTTTCGCGCCGCGTATCGCGATGTCGCCCAGCGCTGCTCGACGGTTCTGGTGCAGGAATTTGTGGAAGGGTACGGGGCAGGCTACTTCGCATTGTTGAACCATGGTGAGTTGCGCGCCGAATTCGCCCATCGCCGCTTGCGCGACCTTCGTCCTAGTGGCTCAGGGAGCGTTCTCAGGGTCAGTGTGGAACCCGATCCCGCCTTGCGCTCCGCCTCTCTCCGC
The DNA here is from genome assembly GCA_035295475.1 of Terriglobales bacterium. Lineage (GTDB taxonomy): Bacteria > Acidobacteriota > Terriglobia > Terriglobales > Acidobacteriaceae > JAICWP01. Next base: position 9,174 of record DATGIY010000600.1, on the reverse strand, counting down.
CTCCTCCGCGAGCTCCACTGGCACGGGCCGGCGATGGTTGAGTATCGGGTTCGCGAGGATGGCATTCCGGTGTTTCTCGAGGTCAACGGCCGTTTTTGGCACTCTCTGGCCCTGGCTTGCTATGCGGGGGTGGATTTTCCCGCTCGCCTGGCGGAGATGGCTGAGTTTGGCGACATCCCGCAACAGGGCGGCTTCAAAACCGGGCTCCGCTGCCGCTGGCTATTGGGCGACTTCCGCCACTTGCTTGAAGTCTGGCGCGGCGCCCCCCCGGGTTTTCCGGGAAGATTTCCCGCACGGCTGAGCACGCTATGGGCGTTCCTGATGCCGGTGCGAGGCACAATGCACGACAATTTTCAGTGGTCTGATCCGCTTCCGGAATTCGCGGACTGGATCAATTTCGGACGCCAGCTGGTAAGAAGGGTGTTGGAACGAGAGCAGGTACATGCTGAAGGGTGCTATTCACATCCATAGTGTTTACTCGGATGGGGAACTTACGTTGCCGGAACTGCGGCGCGTGCTCCTGGCTGAGGGCTGCTGCTTTGCCTGCGTTACCGACCATGCCGAGGCCTTCGATGAAAACCAACTGCGCCAATACCTGAGCGAGTGCGCCACCCTCTCCGATCAGAATTTCCAGTTCATCCCCGGTCTGGAATATGAGTGCAGAGATCGCATGCACATCCTGGGTTACGGCTGCACCCGGCCAATTAGCAGTCAGGATCCGCAGGAAGTGATCAAGCATATCCAGGATAGCGCCGGCATCTGCGTGATCGCTCATCCCAAGGACACTCATTTTCAGCAGATCGAACAATTCTCTACCCTGCCGGACGGTATTGAGACCTGGAACTCCAAGTACGACGGCCGGTATGCTCCCCGCCCGGATACCTTTGCTCTTTTGCATCGCCTGCGCCGCCGCCGGCCGCCCACGCTTGCTTTCTACGGGCAGGATCTCCACTGGAAAAAGCAGTTTCGCGGCCTGATGACTATGGTCATGAGCCCGCCTGCAACTGGCGGTGATATCCTCGCTGCACTGCGTCGTGGCGACTATCACGGCCAAAAAGGCGATCTGAGGCTGCCATCGTCAGGCGAGCTTCCTCCGGTCGTGCTGGCCCGCTTCGCGCAGCGTCGTCGCAAATCGGAGGCCTTGCGCAGCGTGTTGAAATCGGGCAAGCGCGTTCTGGATCGCTGGGGCGTTCCCATCCCAGCGAACGTCAAGGCCAATCTCCGGAAAGTCCTGTGATGAACAGCCCCGGTCGCGTCTTTCTCATGTTTCACGAGTTGCAGCTTCCGGGCCGCTCTTTGTGCCGGTTGGAGGAAGGCTACGCCCGCTACTGCGTCGCCGAAGGCGATTTTCGCGCCCAACTGCGCCGAATGAAAGAACGTGGTTTGCGAGGCATCAGCGTCAGCCAGGCTCTCAGCCAGCCGGAGCGCCCCGGCACGGTAATCACTTTCGACGACGGTTGTGAAACCGACTTGATCAGCGCGGCTCCGGCTCTGCAGCAATATTCTTTCGACGCGACCTTTTACATCACGATAGAGTTCATCGGGCAGTCCGGTTTTCTTTCCGTTAGTCAATTACGCGCTCTGAGTGACTTGGGATTTGAGATCGGCTCTCATTCCCGAACCCATGCTTACCTGCCTGATCTGCCTTTAACCGACGCTCAAAGGGAATTGCAGGAATCCAAAGATTCGCTGGAACAGATCATCGGCAGGCCAGTGAAACATTTCTCTTGTCCAGGGGGCCGCTGGAACGCCACCCTGGCGGCCTTGGCCAGGGACATCGGCTACACATCGGTTGCCACCAGCCGGCGCGCGATCAATCCCCCCGGGGCGGATCCGTTCTCCCTGGCCCGCATCGGAGTAATGCGCGGTACTAACCTCTCCCGGTTCGACGACATCTGCCAGGGCAAAGGCTTGCGCTTGGCTCGATGCCGTGATTTCGGTACTGCTTTGGCGAAACGAACGCTGGGCAATGTTGCCTACGACAAGTTTCGTTCTGTTTTGCTGGGCGATTCCTAAAGAGTTCGCAATGGTGAGCGCTACTACACAGATCAGTTCCAGTCCGGTCGAGCCCCGCAAGCCATCGTCGTGCGCCCTTAGCATCGGCCTGCCGGTCTACAATGGCGAGCTATACCTGGAAGATTGCATCGACTCCATCCTGAGCCAGACCGTCAGTAATTTTGAACTCATCATTTCCGACAATGCCTCCAGCGACCGCACCGAAGAGATCTGTCGTCGCTATTCGGCCCAGGACAGCCGCGTGCGCTACTACCGCAGCCCCCGCAACCGGGGCGTCACCTGGAACTTTCGGCAGGTTGTTCTTCTTTCTTCCGGGCAATATTTCCTGTGGATGGCGCACGATGATGTCCTGGCGCCTAATTATGTTGAATGCTGCCTGGACGTGTTGCAACGCGATCCCGGAGTGGTTCTCTGCTACTCGCGAAGCATTGACATTGATGAGCACGGCACTCAGCTTGCGCCCAAGGAACAGAAACTGGACGGCGAATCCCCTGTTGTCCACCAGCGTTTCCGGCAACTGATCCGCATGGACCACAACTGCGAGCCCATTTTCGGCCTGATCCGCGCTGAGGTCTTGAAAAAGACATCCGTTCATGGCGACTTTCCTGACTCGGATCGCTGCGTGCTCGCCGAACTCGCGCTTTATGGGAAATTTCACAAGCTTCCCGGATATCTTTTTTTTCATCGCGAACACTCTATGCGCGTGACCCGGAAGTATCCCACGCGACAGGAGCGAATGTTTCTTCTTAATCCTGACCGCCACCTGAGATTCGTATTCCCGCACTTTCGCCAGCTGGCCGAGTACATTGCCGGCGTTCGCCGCGCGCCCCTCACTTTCTGGCAGCGCATAACTTGCTACTTGGAACTGCTGAAATGGATCAAGGACAATGCAGGGCGGTTATTGGGAGATTTGAAATTCGTTGCCGCGCAGGCGGGCCATTCTCTACTGTCTCGGCGCGCAACCTTTCAGGGCTAGGAACCTCGACTTATGACCACCAGGACGGTATTGGATCACGCGTTTTCGACATCGAGCACTACGCCCGGCACTCCGGCTAATTCCTGCCGCTTTTGCGGCGCGGCCCTCCGCCACACCTTCGTGGATCTGGGCATGTCCCCCCTGTGCGAGAGCTACGTCGCCCCCGAGCAGGTCAACCAGATGGAGCCTTTTTACCCCCTGCACGTGTATGTTTGCGGCAAGTGCTTCCTGGTGCAGCTGCAGGAGTACGTCAGCCGGGAAACCATCTTCAGCGAATACGCCTATTTCTCTTCCTACTCCGATAGCTGGCTGCGGCATGCCAGCAACTATTGCGACCTGATGGTCGAGCGCTTTCGGCTCAACCACCGCAGCCTGGTAATGGAATTGGCAAGCAACGATGGCTACTTGCTGCAGTACTTTGTGAAGAAGGGTATTCCGTCGCTCGGCATTGAGCCCGCCCGCAACGTGGCTGAAGTCGCGGTCCAAAAGGGTGTCCCGACCCTGGTAGAGTTCTTTGGGGTGCAAACGGCGCGCGAACTTGCAAAGGAACAAAAGTACGCCGACCTTCTGCTTGCCAACAACGCCCTGGCTCAGGTGCCGGACGTCAACGATTTCGTCGCCGGCATGAAAATCGTGCTCAAGCCGCAAGGCGTAATCACCGTTGAGTTTCCCCACCTGATGCGACTGATGGAGCAGAACCAGTTCGACACCATTTATCACGAGCACTTTTCCTACTTCTCGTTCATCACTTCCGAGAAAATTTTTGCTGCTCACGGGTTGACTCTGTTCGATGTTGATGAGCTGCCCACCCACGGTGGGTCACTCCGCATCTATGGCCGTCACGTGGAAGACGCCTCCAAGCCGGTAAGCGAGCGTGTCCACGAGCTGCGGGAGCGCGAACTCAAGCTGGGCTTCGATCAGCTCCAGTGTTACTCTTCCTTCGCCGAGCGGGTAAAGGAAACTAAGCGCAAGCTGCTGGAATTCCTCATCACCGCCAAGCGTGCCGGCAAGTCGATCGCCGGCTACGGTGCTCCCGGCAAAGGCAATACTCTCCTCAACTACTGCGGCATCCGCACCGATTTTCTTGATTACACCGTGGACCGCAATGTTTATAAGCAGGGCAAGTTTCTGCCTGGCACCCACATTCCCATCTGTCATCCCGATAAACTCGCGGATACCAAGCCCGATTACGTGCTCATTCTCCCCTGGAACCTGAAAGACGAGATTTGCAGCCAGCTCTCTTATGTCCGCTCTTGGGGCGGAAGACTCCTCGTTCCCATTCCGGAGGTGGAAGTCCTCTAGTGACCTTCATCGAGACCAAACTCAAGGGAGCATTCATCATCGAATTAGAAAAACATAGCGATGAGCGTGGCTTTTTTGCCCGCTCCTGGTGCCAGAAGGAATTTGCGGCCCATCAGCTGAATGCTCGCCTGGTGCAGTGCAATATCTCGTTCAATAAGAAGAAGGGCACACTGCGGGGAATGCATTATCAGGCGCCGCCGTCGGCCGAAGCTAAGCTGGTGCGCTGTACGGCAGGCTCCATTTACGACGTGATCATCGATCTGCGCCCAGGCTCGCCAACCCGCAAGCAACACGTCGGAGAAATCCTGAGCAGCAGTAATTACAGGGGCTTTTACGTGCCGGAAGGTTTCGCTCACGGCTTCCAGACGCTCGAGGACAACAGCGAAGTCTTCTACCAGATGTCCGAGTTCTACGCTCCTGAATATGCGCGCGGAGTTCGCTACAACGACCCCGCTTTTGCTATCAAGTGGCCCATTGCCGACGCCATTGTTCTTGACCGCGATCGCAACTATCCAGACTTTGCTGGATGAAGATGGCTACCGAGACAGCACATTTCGTCGATGCCCGCACCACCCGGGATGCACCCGTTCCGGGCCGGGAAATGCTGGCCCTTATGTCGGACCTATACCCCATTTGCCGCAGCATTACCGGCAACGGAGTCCGGCAGACGCTGGCACGAATTAGTGAAGAAATTCCTCTCAAAATGCACGAGGTGCCCACAGGTACTCGCGTGTTCGACTGGACTGTGCCCAAAGAGTGGAACATTCGCGATGCCTACGTAAAGAATTCCCGAGGTGAACGGGTAATCGATTTCAAGAAACACAATTTGCACGTGGTCAGCTACAGTATTCCGGTTCGTCGCACGATGTCACTGGCCGAATTGCGCCCCTTCCTTCATACGCTTCCGGAGCAGCCCGATCTGATCCCTTATCGCACCTCCTATTACAAGGAAGCCTGGGGATTTTGCCTCCCACACCGGCAACTTGCTCAATTACCCGAGGACGGCTACGAGGTCTGTATTGACTCCACTCTGGAAGACGGACATTTGACCTACGGGGAGTGTTGGCTGCCGGGCAGAAGCACGGATGAAGTACTGATCTCCTGCCACACCTGCCACCCGTCGTTGTGCAATGACAATCTTTCCGGTGTTGTAGTGGGCACTTTCCTGGCTAGACATCTCGCCTCCCTCCCGCGGCATTACTCTTACCGCTTTCTGTTTATCCCCGGTACCATAGGGGCGATCACGTGGCTGGCCCGCAACCAAGATCGCGTCGCGGCGATCAAGCATGGCCTGGTTCTCACCTGCCTGGGCGACGCCGGCCACATGACTTACAAGAAGAGCCGCCGCGGTAATGCCGTTATTGACCGCGCCGTGGCGCACGTGCTCCGAAGCTCCGGACGCGCCCACGAAATCCTCGAATTTTCCCCTTACGGCTACGACGAACGTCAGTATTGCTCGCCGGGGTTCAATCTGCCGGTCGGCTGCCTGATGCGCACCTCTCATGGCAAATACCCCGTGTATCACACTTCCGGGGATAATCTGGATTTCATGGACGCTGCCAGCCTCGCCGATTCTCTGGCCAACTGCCAGGCGGTAGTGAACCTGCTGGAAAATGAGCGGGTTTACCTGAATCGCAACCCCAAGTGTGAGCCCCAGCTCGGCCGGCGGGGGTTGTACCGCGCCATGGGCGGCCAGCAGAACGAGAAACTCCAGGAAACTGCCCTGCTGTGGGTACTCAACCAGTCGGACGGCTCCTGTTCCTTGCTGGACATTGCCGAAAAGTCAGGCCTGCAGTTCGACGTGATCCGGCAGGCAGCGGACCTGCTTGTGGCACACGAACTTCTGCAGGAATGTAACCCGCAGGCCAAGGCCCTGCACAGCTCTTTGCCACCGGTTTCGCACTCATGAACGCGCGGACTCATTCCGTCCGTGGCGCGTCGGTCATGGTCACCGGCGCCAGCGGCTTTATCGGATCACACCTCTGCGGCCGTCTACTGCACGAGGGCGCGCAGGTTTTTGCCGTCTCCCGCGATCATCGCGTGTCCGACAATGGCAGCCTGGTTTGGCAGCGCGCCAATCTAGCCGATTCCGCTGAGGTTCGCCAGCTCTTGCAGGCTATACACCCGGATTTCATCTTTCACTTGGCCGGCCACGTTAGTGGCGCCCGCGAACCCAGCCAAGTCTTGCCCACGTTCTACAGCAACCTGGCCAGCACAGTTCATCTCCTCACCCATGCCGCAGAAACCGGAATGAGCAGCCGAATCGTTATCGCGAACTCCAGCGAGGAGCCGCTTGGTCTGGATCATGATTCCGTTCCCTGCTCGCCTTATGCCGCGTCGAAGTGGTCGGCGCGGGCTTATGGCCGCATGTTCCATGAGCTGTTTGCCACTCCGGTCGTAATGCCGCGCATATTCATGACCTACGGGCCGGACCAGAAGGATGGCAGCAAGCTGGTGCCGTACGTAATTCTCTCGCTGCTGCGCGGCGAGACCCCGCGCCTCACCAGCGGGACCCGGCTGGCCGACTGGATTTACGTGGCGGACGTGGTCGAAGCACTGCTTCGCGCGGCCGTGACTCCGGGAATCGAGGGCTGTTCGTTCGATGTGGGCACGGGCTCGCTGAGCAGCGTTCGGCAGGTGGTGGAGGAGATCCTCGATATCACCGCAACTTCCCTGCAGCCTTCCTTTGGGGCGGTGGCGGACCGTCGCCTGGAACAGCAACGCCCGGCTGACATCACATTCCTTACCCAGAGGCTCGGCTATCAGCCTACTACTTCCATGCGGGAAGGATTGCTGCAGACCATTGCATGGTACCGGCGGCAGGTGGGCATGGTACTGACCGCGCATTAACGTCTGGTGCTTTAGCGGAATATCGTTTGCTACATCTCCCCTAATTTACTGCACATGAGGGAAAAAATGAGGGTCTTGGTTACTGGTCATAACGGATACATTGGTTCGGTTCTGACGGGAGTGTTGCAACAGGCCGGCCATGAAGTCATCGGCCTGGACACGTATCTTTTCGATGAGTGCACCTTCGGGCTCCGCCCGGCGGATGTGCCGGCTTTGCGCGTAGACGTCCGCGACGTGCAACCTGAGCACCTGCACGGCTTCGACGCTGTGCTGCACCTGGCCGCGCTCAGTAACGATCCTCTGGGTAATCTCAACCGTAGCTGCACTGATGAGATCAACTATCTGGCTTCAGTTCGTCTTGCCGAGATCGCCAAGCAAGTGGGGGTTCGCCGCTTCCTGTTTGCTTCCTCCTGCAGCCTGTATGGCGTGACCGGGGGCGATCAGATGCTTACCGAGGAAGCTCGTTTTAATCCCATTACTCCTTACGGCGAGTCAAAGGTGAGGGTCGAACAGGAAGTCTCGAAGCTGGCTGACACCGAATTCAGCCCCACCTACTTGCGCAATGCGACAGCTTATGGAGTTTCGCCCCGCCTGCGCGGCGACGTGGTGGTCAACAACCTCGTGGCCGCCGCGTTCACTACTGGTGAGGTGCTGGTTCAAAGCGACGGTACACCCTGGCGTCCCCTGGTGCACATCCAGGACATCAGCCAAGCCTTTCTGGCCATCCTGCACGCGCCCCGTGAGCTGGTGCACAATCAGGCATTCAACGTTGGTCGTACGCAGGAGAACTACCAGGTTCGCGATCTCGCCCGCATGGTCACTGAAGTCGTGCCCGGCAGCAAAGTGGTGTATGCCGCGGGCGGGGGCCCTGACCCGCGCTGCTACCGCGTCAATTGCGATAAGATCGCCGCGACATTGCCCGAGTTCCGCCCCCAGTGGACGGTCCGCCAGGGAATGGAAGAGTTGTACACGGCGTTCAAGAAGAACGGTTTGAATCGCGACGATTTTTTCGGCGCGCGCTATCAGCGCATCAAGACGATTCAGCAGCTCCAGCGTGCCGGCCGGCTCGATTCTGACCTGCGTTGGCATCCGCTGGGTACGGAAGCCGTACTGCAGGGTGCTGGCAGCTCAGCCTCCGATTAAGTCTTACTCGGGTCCCAGGAGTTAGCGCATATGAAAGTTGTTCTTTTCTGCGGTGGTTTGGGCATGCGTATTCGCGATCATGCGGAAGATTTGCCCAAACCCATGGTGCACATCGGCTACCGGCCGATCTTATGGCACGTGATGAAGTATTACGCTCATTATGGCCATAAGGACTTTATCTTGTGCCTGGGATATCGCGCAGACGCCATCAAGAACTACTTTCTGAACTATAACGAATGCCTTTCCAACGATTTTGTATTGAATGGCAGCGGACAAGAACCGCAGCTGCTCAATCAGGACATTCATGACTGGCGCATCACCTTTGTTGACACCGGTGTGCACGCCAATATCGGTCAGCGCCTGAAAGCGGCCGAGAAATATCTGCAGGGCGAAGACACCTTTCTGGCCAACTACAGCGATGGCCTCACTGATCTGCCTCTGCCCGAACAGATTCGGCACTTCCAAGCCCACGACAAAATTGCCAGCTTTGTCTGTGTCAAACCCCAGCTCAGCTACCATCTGGTGTCCTTGCAGGACGGCCACTTGGTGGCAGGCATTCATCCCATGAACGAATGCAATCTGCGCATCAACGGCGGGTATTTCGTTTTCAAGCGCCGCATATTCGACTATATGGCAGATGGCGAAGAGCTCGTCCGCGAGCCCTTTGAGCGGCTGGTGGCCGAACAGCAACTGCTGGCTTACCTCTATGACGGCTTTTGGGCCAGCATGGACACCTTCAAAGATAAGCAACAGCTGGAGGAACTTCATTCCCGCGGCATGGCGCCCTGGGAAGTCTGGGAAAACACTTCCCGGCGCTCGGCTCGAGCCTGATTCGTGCCCGCACCTCATCTATGCTCAGTTTGCCATTAATTCCCGAGCGCGCTTTT
>DATGIY010000599.1:0-3575 GCA_035295475.1 Terriglobales bacterium | reverse complement strand
TTGCGGGGACCAATAGTCATGCCGATGCCGTAGTACTTGCCGCTCTGCGACTCTTTGAGCATGGCGTAGGCTTTGGGATCGAAGAAGGTGGAATGCGGATCGAGCACGCGCAACATGCCGGGGATAGCGCCGTCGTAGATAGCTTTATCGGGGTTGACGGGCTCGGCGTACTGCTGTTCCACGATCTCGTAAGCCTGGGTAAAACTGCGCAAACTGTCGCTGATTTGGGACTCGCCAGAGGGATTCAAGCTGGGAGACTGGCCAAAAACCGCTCCCAAAACCCCGCAAGCTAGTAAGACGATCAGAATGAGGAAGAACGAGCGCCGCCCTTTAGCTGCCATGTGCAATTTTTTTCTGGGCCGGGGTTCCAGAATACGAGCCACGACCACGCAAGAGTCTCAGCCCTGTTTGGATGAGTCAACAGCGGCAAGGGTTTCGCAATCGAGGAGAATTATGTCTGGCCGACCATGGCGGAAGAGGGCACAGGCGAGGCGGGAAGGCGGATTTCGACCAAAAGCCCGCCGCCTTCGGCATTGCGCACGGTGATGGTGCCCTGGTGCAGGCGGATAGCGCGGTCGGCAATGGCCAGTCCCAGGCCCGCCCCGCCGGTCTGGCGCTCGCGGGCGACATCCAGGCGATAAAAAGGGCGAAAAAGATTCTTGATCTCTTGGTCCGGAACTCCTGGACCGTAGTCCCGCACGGTAATCACCGCCAGGGACTCACCGCCATTCTGAGGCTGACAGCGAAGGCGAATCTCGACGTCGGTGCGGGGAGCGGTATAGCGCAAAGCATTGCGCACCACATTCTCGAAGGCGCTGCGCAGCAGGCCGGGATTGCCCAGGGTGGTGCAGCCTTCCGCCTGCAGGAGTTTGACGCCGCAGTCACGGCTGCGGGCTTCAAAGTCGGCATCGGCAACCACTTCCTCGAGCAGATCAGGAATGTGAACCAGGGAACGTTCGGTCGGCGGCTCACCGCTTTCCATGCGCGCCAGCGTGAGCAGCTTGCCGATCATCTCGTTGAGGCGATCGGCCTCCAGTTCAATGCGGTCTAAAGCTTTGGTGGAATCCTCGCCGGCGCGTTGCCGGGCTAAGCCGAGAGCCACATTGAGGCGGGCGAGGGGGGAGCGCAGTTCGTGGGAGATGTCGCTGAGGAGCTGCTTCTGGGAGTTGAGCAACATCTCCAGGCGTTCGGCCATGCGATTGAAGTCGTGAATCAGTTCGGCGATTTCATCGGTACGCTTGGTTTCGGCGGCACGCGCTCCCAGATTGCCGCTGGCCAGTTGATGAGTGGCAGTTCGCAGGCGGACGATCGGTCCGGTGAGATAGCGCGCCAGCCAGAAACAGACAAATCCGGAGACAAGAATGGCCAGCCCCAGGCGGACGATGAATTCCTCAGTGGTACGGCGCAAGGCAAAAGGACCGTGGCCGCGCAGGATCTGCGCCACCAGCACGTAGCGGTCGCCATTTTTGGCGGTGGCAACCTGGCCACCGAAGGTGGCCCTAGTGGTGGGTATGAACTGGGGCTGGCCGGAGCGGGCGACGTGGCCGGCGAGCTGGCGAACATGGGAGGGGACGTCGTTTCCGCCAAAGAGTTTATCGCCACGGGGACTGAACCAGAAAAACTGCACGTCGGCGCTGCGCTCCAGTTCCTGGAGGTAGAGATTCGCCTTTTCGGGTTGCCCCTTTTCCAAAAAGGAAACGGCATTCTGATCGTAAAGCTTGAGGGCGTCGGCGGTAAGAGAACGCCAGCGCATCAGTACCCGCTCGGTGGGACGTTCGGCCAGCACCAGAGCCAGGCCGAGGAACAGCGCCTGCGTGATCCAGAAGGAAAGGAAGATTTTGTAGAAGATGCTTCGCATTGCCTTCAGTCGGCGGCGGGCGCGGCATAGATGTAGCCCACGCCGCGTACGGTCTTGATGCGTTCGCCGCCCTTTCCGTCTTCTCCCAGTTTCTTGCGCAGCTTGCTGATGTGCATGTCGATGCTGCGATCGTAAGGCGAGAACAACCGGCCGAGCGCCACTTTGGCCAGCTCATCGCGCGTGACCACCCGCCCAGCTTCGCGCAGGAGCACGTCGAGCAGGTTGAACTCCACCGCCGTCAGGTCAACGGCTTCTGCCCCGCGCAAAACGGTGCGCGTGGCGGGATTAAGTTCGACATCGCCTACGCGGACGGTGCTCTGGGGCGCCTGCCGTTCCCCTGCTTCTCCCTTCGTGCGCCGCAGGATAGCGCGAATGCGCGCCACCAGTTCGCGGGGATTGAACGGTTTGGGCAGGTAGTCGTCAGCCCCCAACTCCAAGCCGATGATGCGGTCCACGTCCTGGCCGCGGGCGGTCAGCAGGAGCACGGGTACGGTGGAGGTGGCGCGCAGTTTGCGCAAAACGTCGAGACCATTCATGCCCGGCAGCATGACATCGAGCACCACCAGCGCGTGCTCACCGGAGAGGGCTCTTTCCAGGCCGCGGACACCGTTGTGGACAGTTTCCACCTGAAGCCCCTCGGGTTCGAGGAACTCCTTGACCAGGTCACAAAGCTCCACGTCGTCATCTACTACCAGCACGCGATCCATGCCTCAATCCTGTTCTACAACAAGTATGTCCTGGAAGTATGTAAAGAAGTGTAAGCCTGTATTTACAAAAATTTACGCGCTTTGACCGACTTTTTACCGCTTCCTTTCGGCGGCCGTGTTTAGCTAAGTAGCAAGGAACCTTACGGAGGTTAGAAATGAATCGCAAGCGCATTGTAATTGGCCTGGCCGCCCTGGTGGTCCTGGTTGGTGCTGTGGCCGTGGGGCAGGGAATGGCTGCCGGTCACGGTCACGGCGGTTTCCTGAACCGCAGGATCGCCCATCTTACCCGGGCTCTGGATCTTACCGATGCCCAGCAACAGCAGGTGAAGGCGCTGGTAGATGCACAGAAGCCGGCGCTGCAGGGATTGATGCAGCAATTGGCCGCGGAGCGCCAGCAGATGCTGACCGCGACTCAGAATGGCCAGTTTGATCAAGCCAAGGTAGAGGCGATTGCCAACCAGCAAGGACAGACTCTGGCCAGCTTGATCGTGGCCCGTCAGGAGCTGCAATCCAAGATTTACACCCTGCTCACTCCCGACCAGCGCACGAAATTCGACCAGATGCAACAGCGCCGCTTGGAGCACATGCAGAAGTGGCTGGGAAGCAGCTCACAAACGCAGCCCCAGGGGCAATGAGCACAGGATCAGCCGGCTTGGGGACCCCGGCTGGCTGATCTTTACAAAGGTTTACCTGGTCTTGACTGACTCTTTACGCCAAGCCAGAGGGCCCGGGGATCAAATGGTTAGGAGAAAGAAGGAAGAATTCCATGAAGCTGATCCGCAATAAATGGGTGCTCTCGCTGACCGCGATCGGGCTGATCCTTCTGCTGGCGGCTTTCACCTTCGGGCGCAAAGATCAGGCGCAATATTTCACGGCCAAGGCGCAGACCGGCACGATCAACGACGTGGTGCAGGCCACGGGCACGATTAATGCCGTGACCACGGTGCAGGTGGGGTCGCAGGTTTCAGGCACGATTTCCAAGTTGAACGCCGACTTCAACTCGCGGGTGA
>DATGIY010000598.1:0-3088 GCA_035295475.1 Terriglobales bacterium | reverse complement strand
CTCCTCGACCGCCCCTAGCAACGCTTCCCGCGGATACTCCTTCACCAGGCGCAGCAGTTGCCTGAGCGCCAGCGTGATGCTTTTGCGGCCGTGTTGCTTGATGGCCGCGACATAGCCGGTCAGTTCGGGGGCGGTCTCCAGGATGGCTTTCTCTTCCGGATGCCGATCGGGACGTGGCATCCTTTGTCCTCGCGGCGGACGGTGCTCGGCCAGGGTCACGCGCTGGTATTCGGACTCGGCGATGCGCGCGTGGATGACGATCTGGCGGGCGTCCAGTTGCAGTTCGATCTTGTCTTTGGTCTCGCGCGCCTCCACCCGCCGCCCAATCCAGTCCACCGGAACCGAATAGCGGTTGCTGTTGAGCGACACATAGCCTTCCACGTCTACGATCCGCTGATGCAACCGGTAGACCTCCGGAATCCAGGCCGGCAGCGGCTTCAGGCGCGGCCGCTCCATCGCGAATAACTCGCGCGGAACTGCGCGCAGATGCTTCTTGTACGTGGAGTTGACCTTTTCACACCACTGACGCGCCTGTTGATTCAAGTCCTCCCAACCGGAGAAACTGCGACCCGCCAGAAAGTTATTCTCAATGAAATGGAAGGGTCTTTCCACCCGTCCCGAACGGTTCGCATTCCCAATGGCGTGGGCCACGAACTGAAACCCGAAACGTTCTCCGAACGCCGCCATCTCCGGCACCGGAACCATGTCGCGCCCGCTGCCCCGCAAGACCACCACGTGTGTGTTATCGATCATCACGCGTGCCGCGGACCCACCCATATAGCGCAACGCTTCGGTCAGGAACACCTTGCAGTCGAAACGCTGGAACGTCGGGTAACACTGAAAGAACAACATCCGCGAGTAGCACAGCACCGCCGAGGCGGTCTGCACCCTGCGCTTCTCGCCCCCCAGTTCGACCTCGTGCGGAGAGGTGTCGTGTTGCATCTCCGCACCCGGGGCAAACTCGTATTGGCCGGCCGCTACAACCGGCTCTTGCCCAATGCCATGCCGACGGCAGAAGGCCGTCAGGGCGGGATACGACAACTCCGCTCCCCCCGCCACCAGCTCTTCATGGACCCGTACCAGGTTCCCCTTGCAGGTGTGCAGCAACTCCAGGACCTGCTGCCGGTAGGGCTCGGCCTTCTCCGGGCGGTTTAACTCCGGCACCTCGGCCGAGTTCGATTGCAAAACACCGCGCACCGTCACCCGGGAGATCTCCAGCAAGCGCGCGATCTCGCGGCGGGGCACTCCCTGACTGTGCAGTTCCAGAATCGTAGTGCGTTGGCTTTGACTCAACATGCTCTTGCTCCTCTCGTGGAATCTTGAAACTCAGGCGGTTCAGATCGTCGATGGCGCGGGCCAACTGACGGTGCGCCTGGCTGCATTGATCGGCAGTCATTCCCATCTCCGTGCCGCCTGTCAGACGACGGTTCGCCCGCTCCCCCAGCGCCACCATCGCGTTCAGATCGTCCAACAGCGCCGCCGCGGAGGGTGTGGGCGGAGACGGCTCCGGTTGCCGGCAGACTTTCAGAAACAACTCCGGCTCGTTCAGAATCCGCTGCCGGATCGCCGCCGAACCGTCCCGCCAGGCGGCGTACAACTGTCCGGCTTCGCGTGTAGAACCCTTACGCCGGGCGAAGACCACCGCCATCCGCCGGCTGTCCTCGCGGCTGATCTTGGCCATCGGCGCCAGGAACTTCATCGCCAGATGGGCTGTGATCTCACCGGCGCGCACGCTCTGCTGGACCTCTTCCGGCAGCAGTTCGAGCAGGGCCAGACGGCGCGACACCCAACCAGGGCTGCGATCGAAGCGGCGAGCCAGATCTTCCACACCGTACCCGAAGCGCCGCTCCAGTTCCTGCAGCAGCCAGCCTTCCTCCAGCGCTGTCCTGCGCCGGGACATGCGCATGGCATGTTCCAGGAATACGGCCTCGGGCTCGTTGGACGGCCAGACCACGGCTTCGACGGTGTCGCGGCCCAACTGCTTCAGCGCCTCGATGCGCTGATAGCCGTCGATCACCAGGTAGCGATCCAGCTGGTCGGCCACCGCCACCACCACGATGGGAACCTGTTGACCGTTGGCAGCCAGCGAAGCCAGCAGGCGCTGGTGCCGAGCGGGACATCGCCCCCGCCAGTGCTCCCAGCTTCGATCGAGTTGGTGAAACTCCAGTTGCATGGCCCGCTCGTGTGTCGGGATTCAGTATGCGGCCGGCGGGGACAGGTCTTTTTGAAGCGAGGGGGGAAGTGGATCGGGAACCCACGTGGAATCAAGCAGATCCAAGGGGAACTGGTCTTTCGCGGCGCCCAGCAGTAGTGCTCCCATAACTCCAATGAAATCAGCGCCTAACTGGCCGAACTGGTCTTTCGCGAGATCCCAGGGAAGTTGGTTCAAAGGTGGCGGCAATCGCAGCGGCTCAGGCGGTTGGGTCTGCGCCGAACGTTGCTGAATACGATAGGCCGTGCCGTAATCAGGGTTCTTTGCCCGCCACTGGGCTTGCGTCTTCTTGCGTCGTGCCGCTTGGCACTCCGGCTGGCTACAGCAACGTTGACGCTCACCTACACGGGCGTTAGGCCGGAACCAGCGGCGGCAGATCGAACAGGGTCTCTTGCGGGGCTCGGCCATGGGAATGCATTCATCATCCCCAACGGTCTGGTTTGCACTCCTGACGGGTCAACACAGGTGGCCCGGGTCAGTTTTGGAGAGTAGAGGCGGGTCACTTTTCGCGAGCGCCGAAGCACCACGATATTCGGTGGTCTGGTCCGCTGAGGGCGGTGCCTACGACGGCCCGCGAGATCGCCGATTTGACGGCTGCCGACGGGACGTCTTCCGCTTCAGGGAGCCTCCGGCCGCAAGCCCCTCGAGGGCCTGGATCGTTTGATTCAGCGCTTCGCCCTGGAGCCTCAGACTTTTCGCCAGCTTTTGAAGTTCGAGCGTCCGCTGGGAAGTCTCTGAAGCCCTGTCCACCCGAGCCCGCGGACCTCTCTTCGCAGCCTCATCCCGCGCGGAACCATCCTCCAGCCCCGCGAGCAACTCCGATAGGGTCACCCCGAGTACGCCGGCGACCTTCGACAGGTTGTCAAAGCTGATGTT
>DATGIY010000597.1:0-2342 GCA_035295475.1 Terriglobales bacterium | reverse complement strand
TCCGTACAATCAGAACATTCAGACCGGCATGAGCCAGGCGTATCGCGCAACAGATGCCATGAACGTTTCGCCGCGCTTCGGCTTCATCTGGTCGCCTCGTGGAGACGACAAGACCGTCATCAGCGGCGGCATCGGATTGTTCTACGATGCTCTGTCGCAGGGCATCATCGAACCTGCGTTCCAGAGCGTGCCCAAGGTTGTTGACCAGAGAGTGCCCGGCGCCTTGTGGGCTGACCCCACCAGCGCCGGCGGTCCTGCTATTGCCGCTGCCTCTGCCGCGGCCTTGAAAGCGGGGTTTGCGGGCGGGGCTACTTACGACAGCCTGAAGGCTGAGTTGGGCTCTATGTTCCGCGCACCCTCCTTCACCAACTTTGCCGGCACCTTCCACACTCCGCAGTACCAGGAGTGGAACCTGCAGGTACAGCGAGCCATCAGCAGTAATATGTCGGTTACCCTCAATTACACCGGCATTCACGGCATTCATATCCCCATCAGCAACGGGGCACTGAACGCGTGGGATCCTTATGGCTTAGGAGCCGGCTTCCCCTCTACCGTCCCCGACAAAAGCTATGCAGGGGTCACCCAGTGGTTTACAGGCGCCAACTCTAATGCCAATAACCTCACGGCCAGCTTCCAGCGTCGCTTCGCCAACGGGTTAATGGTGCAAGCCAATTACACCTGGGGCCATGCACTGGATGAGGTCTCCAACGGCGGCGCTTTCGTCTATGGCTCCGATAGCCTATTAGGTCAACTGAACCCGGCTAGTCTACGAGCCAATAACTACGGCAATGCCGACTATGATATTCGCCACAACTTTACGGGAACCTTCATGTGGGAGTCTCCACACAAGTTCTCCAACTCGATCGTAAATACATTGATGGGCGGGTGGAGTTTTGCGGGTTCCATCTTCGCACGGTCCGGACAGCCTTACACCGTGCTGGACGCCAATACCAATGGGTACTTCCCCAACTACTACGGTGGACTTGGCTATTTCCCAGCCCAGCCTCTGGGGCCGGGTGCAACGTACGGTCAGGGGAGCTGCAGCGATCCGTCTAGTCAGTGCTTCAATCCCAGCTCCTTCCTGGATGGCAGCGTCAGCGGCTACGCAGTATTTCCGACGCAGCGGCGCAACCAGTACCGCGGACCTGGGCTCTTTGATGCCAACTTCTCACCTTCGAAGAACTTCAGTCTGACAGAGAGAATGAAGCTGAACGTGGGTGCGAACTTCTACAACATCTTTAACCACCCCAACTTCTATCTCCCGAACATGTACCTGTACACGGGCGATCCGACAGTTGGGAAGATTTATCAGACAGTCGGCGCGCCGGCCAGCATGTACGGCTCGTTCGTAGGTGCGGCAGCTGCGCCTCGCCTCATTCAGTTGCAGGCGAAAATCACCTTCTAGCCCGTCCTCAGGACGGCTCCACGGCGGCCCCAGCAAGTTGGGGCCGCTTTTCTTTTGCTTTCGTTAAAAAATGGGCACGCAAACAACGTGGGGTTGTCATTCTGAGTGGGGATGCGCAACACAGACACGCATCCCAAAGAAGGACCTGTTGTTGGCTAGGCAAAAAGCAGGCGCTTCGCTTCGCTCAGCATGACAAACGGGAGTTGATGACGTCAGCGGAGGGATTGCCGCAGGCGGGCGATCTGGTCTTGCAGCTCGGGATTGCCGGTGAATTCCAGCCCGTAAAGATAGCGGTCGCGGTCGCGAATGGTGGCGGGAATGCGCAGCGGCTCACCTGACCGGGGCAGCAGAAATTCCACTTCCACTTCCCTGCCCACGGGCAACTGCAGCCCCGCGAACACCAGCATGCCGCCATCGCTCAACTCGTTGCCGCATCCTTCGACCAAGAAGGTCTGGTTGTAGCCGTGCAGCACCAGGCGGACGGGCACATCCACCTTCTGCCTCGGCCAGCGGCGCTTGGGCGTAAATTCCGGGCTATTCTGCCGTGGGCTTCGCATCTCTGCCTCCAAAACAAATTGTGAGCCCTGGAGGCCCATTTTCGCCGCTAAGCGACACCTGCTACAGATGACTAAAGGGAGTGACCGATTGCGCCGGCTTTCAGTCCGCGGTTGTGCCGCTGTACGTGAGCATGCTTCAAGGCTGTGAAGCCCCTCAGCATGACACCTCCGCGGCAAGGGTCGCGGGCGAGGCCTCCGGCGCGCCACAACCGCCTTTTGCCTCACTCCTGACTGCTGGTATGGGGTGCTGCATATTTTCGCAATCCATGTACACTTAAAGAAACCATTAAAAGGAAAGCAGATTGAGCAAGGGAACTCGCAATATCGCCATCATTGCCCATGTGGACCACGGCAAGACCACGCTGGTGGACGCCATGCTG
>DATGIY010000596.1:0-3101 GCA_035295475.1 Terriglobales bacterium | reverse complement strand
CGATGATGATGGGCACGAAAAACAGCGCCATCAGCCACAGGCACCGGCTGCCCGCCTCGAAAAAGCGGCGCAGCACCATACCCCAGCTGCCCCCGGTCAGGAACTGGGTCATCAACAGCGCCAGGCAGCCCAGCGTCATCTCCAGCCACCACATGTACCCCAGCAAGTAGGAGTGCATGGCCTGCGCCGGCGTAAAGAAGGCGCCGATGATGCTGGCAATGCCAAAAATGATTCCTACCCATAGTGAGCGGCGCTGGATAACGGCGGCAGCCGGCGGGGCGGCGAAATTGATTTCGGTGCGCGGGGCTGTGCTCATCGCGGCGCCTCCCCTGTACTCGGAGCCGCTTGCCCCGTAGTGCCACTGGGCGTGGTCGCGCCGCTGCCCGGTGTGGCTGGCACCGCGGGCGGTTGCGACAACATGCGGTCCCTCTCCGCCGGCGGAACTATGCTCAAAGGTGCTTGCTGACTCAGTTGCAGCGCGCGAATGTACGCGATAATGGCCCAACGATCGCGTGCCGGTATCTGCTCGGCGTAGTCGGGCATGGCGCCAAATCCATTGGTGATTACGTCGAAAAAATGTCCCAGCGGCGCATTGCGCAGCCGGTCAATGTGGTACGACGGCGGCCGGCGGTAGCCGCGCTGCACGATCATTCCGTTGCCATCTCCCAGCCGGGAGTGGCAAGGCGCACAATAAATATTGAAGCGCTCCCGTCCCCGCTCCAGCACTTCCCGGGTCGCCGGAAAGGGCATTTCGTCTCCTGGGTTGCCGTTGATCATCCCGGTATAGAAGTAGGAGTCGGCGCGCAACTCGCCGCGAGCGATGGTCCCCGGCTCCAAGGGCCGGGAAGAGCGCAGATCGGCATAAAAGTCGCTCATGCGCAGCGGCTTGAAGCGCGGCTGATCATGCATGTCCAGCCGACAGCCCGCCAGGCTCATGGCCAGGACCAGCCCGGCTGCGATCCTGAATGTCGCTCGCCGCCTAATACGGCACCTCCGAGACCCCATGCCCGCCTAACCCTTCCAGGAACTGCTTCGTCTTCACCACGTCGAAGCGAGGGTCGGCAGCCTCAATGCACAGGAAGAAACGGTCACGCGTGGCAAATTCAAAGCGCGGCGAATGGAACAGCGGGTGGTAGGGCATGGGCAGCCCATTCAGTCCCAGCATCCCGAACAGCGCCGACAGCGCCGCGCACAGGATTGTTACCTCGAAGGTCACCACCAGGAACGCCGGCCAGGAGTTATACGGCTTTCCGCCCACGTTGATCGGGTAACTCACCGCGCTCACCCACCACTGCATCAGGTAGCCGCCCGCGCAGCCCATCAATCCGCCTATCAGCACCACCAGCGGCATGCGGTCGCGTTCGAAGCCCATCGCCTCCGCCAATCCTTCCACCGGGAAAGGGCTATATCCGTCCATCTTGCGGTACCCCTGCTCGTGCGCCTTCCGCGCCGCCAGCAGCAGGTCCGTCGGATTATCGAATTCGGCCAGCAAGCCGTAAACCGGTACCAGGCTCATGGTTCGACCTTCACCTCCGCCTCCGGCAACAGCTCCCGCAATTCAAAAATGGAAATCATCGGCAGCACCCGCAGGAACAGCAGCATGCACAGGAAGAAGAATCCTACCGTCCCCAGCAGCGTGAACCAGTCCCAGCGCGTCGGGTAGTACATGCCCCACGACGAGGTCAGAAAATCGCGGTGCAGGCTGATAATGACGATCACAAAGCGCTCAATCCACATCCCGATCAGCACGTCCAGTGAGATCAGGAACAGCCACCCCGGGTGGCGCCGGAACTTGGGAATCCACAGCAACTGGGGGATCACCACGTTCATGCAGATCAGGGACAGAAACACCCACCAGTAGGGACCGTGCGCCCGATCCCAGAACTGGTACATGTCATACTTATTGCCGCCCAGCCAGGCCATGAACGGCTCCATGATGTAGCCGTAAGCCACGATCAGGCCGGTGGCCAGCATGATCATGCCCGAGTTTTCCAGGTGGCGGGTGGTCACAAAGTCCTGCAGACCGTAGAAATGCCGGATGGGAATGGCCAGGATCAGTACCATGGCGAATCCGGAATAGATGGCGCCGGCCACGAAGAAGGGCGGGAAGATGGTGCTGTGCCAGCCCGGCACCACCGCGATGGTGAAATCAAAGCTCACCACCGTATGCACCGAGAGCACCAGCGGCGTAGCCAGGCCCGCCAGCAGCAGGTAGGCGGTGTGATACCGCTTCCAGTGCCGCGCCGAGCCCCGCCAGCCCATCGCCAGGAACCCGTATATCGTCCGCGCGTACCGGTTCACCGCCCGGTCACGCAGTGTGGCCAGATCCGGGATCAGACCCTGGTACCAGAACAGCGCCGAAACCGTGAAGTAAGTCGAAACCGCGAACACGTCCCACACCAACGGGCTGCGAAATTGCGGCCACACGTTCATGGTGTTGGGATAAGGGAACAGCCAATACCCCAGCCACGGCCGGCCCAGGTGCAGGACGGGGAACATGCCGGCGCAGGCCACCGCGAACAGCGTCATCGCCTCGGCGAACCGGTTAATCGAGTTGCGCCACGACTGCCGCAGCAGCAAGAGAATTGCCGAAATCAGCGTCCCTGCGTGTCCAATTCCTACCCACCACACAAAATTCACGATGGCGAAGCCCCACGCCACCGGTATATTCACGCCCCAGATCCCCACGCCCTGATAAAAGAGGTAGGACACGGCGAACAGCAGGATGAAGGACCACAATCCCGCCAGACCCACACCCAGCAGCCAGCCCAGCGACACCGGCTTGGTCAGCACGATGGAGCTGATCTTGTCCGTGATGGTGGCGAAGGTGTGCCCCGGCGCCATCACCGGCGGACGCCCGTGCCGTTCGCTTATCTCCTCAACTCGATCTTTCTGCTCCATGCCTTAGTTCTGCTCCGCCGGTGGTGGCAGCTCCGGGTTGGGGTTATTGATGGCGGCCAGGTACGTCGTCCTCGGCCGGGTGTTCAGTTCGGTGAGCAACCCGTAAGTGCGCGGTGTGCTCTTGAGTTTGCTGACCCGCTGGTCTGTGTTATTGATATCGCCAAAAACGATCGCGTCCGCCGGGCACGCCTGCTGGCAGG
>DATGIY010000595.1:0-8102 GCA_035295475.1 Terriglobales bacterium | reverse complement strand
GCGGAAAACATGTCGCTCAGGAACTTGATGGCGTTATCGGCGCGCTCCGAAAGCTCGGTCACATCCAGCAGCACGGTATGGAGGCGAGTGGCCTCGCGCGCCAAGCGCCAACGCCGCCAGAAGCGTGTTCCCTTGTCCAGCGAGCGGTAAACGCCCTCCAGTTCGCGGGTGAGCAGGTCGTCGTAGTGGCGGAATTCCAACAGCTGCGAGTTGGCGTATTCCAGCAATTCGGTGGCGGTTTCCGCGCCCGCCGCCGTGTCATAGACGAAGGCGGCGTTCCAGCCGATCACCGCCAGATCATTGGGATAGTAGGAAATACTGGACTGCAGAACTTCGTTGCGTTCGTTGTCGGAGATGGCGCCGGTTTCGCCGCGAACAATCTGGGCTATCGATCCCCCGCTTTTGGCCAGCAGCTCCGCAGCGGAAGGATTCCCCGCCACTTGCCGCGCCTGAAAAATGAAATAGTCCTCGCTTAGCCACTCCTGATAAGGCTTGACCAGCGCCGGGCGGGCGCGCTCCAGCTTCTGCCGGGCGATGGCGCTGGCATGGCGGTCAAAGTCGCCTTCCCACATCCAGCTGCTGGCCAACTGGGCCAGGGTTTGCCATTCGCCGGCGAAGGGCAGCTCGAAAATAATGCTGACCACGCCATAGTCGTAATACTTGATCTGCGCTTCCAGGCGCTCGCCGTGGGCCAGCACAATCGGCTCTACCCGCTCCACTACCGGCGGGCGGGCAAAGCGGACGTAGGCAGGGGCGGCGCTCTTGAAGGTCGGCGCCACCGGCCGCGCTCCCACGATCCGCCGCAACTCGTCGAGGCGAATTTCCTCGCAGACGTCGTAAAGAATCAGCACCAGGACCGACCCCTGCACCGGCACCAGGCCAGGGACAATTTCCTGCGCCTGGCTTTGGGCTGAAGGCTGCGCCAGGTTCTGAATGGCTGCCTGGTCCTGGGTCGGGATGGTTACTGGCTCGGGCATGGCACTGGATATTATCCCGTCCCCAAAGCTGTCGGGGCAACGGGCCAACTGGCCCAAGGTACCGCAAGCTATTGATAACGATACATTTATATTGCCGAATCCAGGTTCGATCTGCCTCCCGGATGGTGCGGTCCAGGGACCTGCCGGCGACTGTTACACTGCGGTGCATGATTCCAGGGTCGGCTACGCCCCAGGGTACTGCCCGCTATCGGGAGCGCTTTCCCCAGCTGCGTGACGCCGGGCACTTCCGCCGTCCCCAGGCGAGTGGCGAATTAGGCGAACTGTGGTTCCCCTCCATCGGCGTCGGAACCTACCTCGGGGACGCCAGCGATCCGGTGGACGCTCAATACCGGGAAGCCATCGCCACTGCCCTGCGCTCCGGGATCAACCTGCTGGATACGGCCATTAACTACCGCCATCAGCGCTCGGAGCGGGCGATCGGGGCAGTTCTGGCCGAGTTGGTCGGCAGCGGCGAGCTGCAACGGGACCAAGTCCTGATCTGCACCAAGGCCGGGTTCCTGGCCTTCGATGGCGAATTGCCCGCCGACATGCGTGGCTATTTCCTGCGCGAGTACGTGCAACCGGGCATTCTGGATCCGCAACAGGTGGCGGGCGGGAGCCACTGCATGGCGCCGCGCTATCTGGCGGATCAGATTGAGCGCTCGCGCCGCAACCTGGGTCTGGAAACCATTGATGTCTTTTATGTGCACAACCCCGAATCGCAGCTGGCGGAGGCGGCCGGAGTAGCGCACGAGGTGTTCCAGGAGCGCCTGCACGCCGCCTTTACGATGCTGGAGGAAACGGTCAAACAGGGCAAGATCCGCTACTACGGCGTGGCCACGTGGACCGGGCTGCGCGTGCGCGAAGAGGAACGCGGCTATCTGAGCCTGGCGGCTTTGCTGGAAATTGCCCGCAGCGCCGGCGGCGAGCAGCATCACTTCCGTTTTCTGCAACTGCCCTTCAACCTTGGCATGACCGAGGCTTTCGCCCGCGCTAATCAACTGCTGGAGGGAGAACGAATGTCGGTCATCAAAATAGCCGCTCGCGCCGGTTTGGCGGTGGTGGGCAGCGCCACCCTGCACCAGGGGCAACTAATCCGCAATTTGCCCGACTTTGTGCGCCAGGGGTTGGGCATGGCCGGAGACGCCGCCAATGCTATCCAGTTCTCCCGTTCCGCGCCGGGGCTGAGCACGTCGCTAGTCGGCATGAGCACCCGGGAGCACGTGCTGGCCAACCTGGAGCCGGCGTTTCACCCTCCTACCCCGCCCGAGCAGTGGGCCAAACTGTTCGGGGCAAGGTGAAGCAATTCCGAGTTGGAAGGCTACTTCAGCGTGCTCAACCGCGTGGCCGCCATTTGCGAGGCGGGGCTGGTGGGATTGTCCTTCTGGATCTGCTGAAGGAGCTTGCGCGCTTCCGCGGGCTGCTTGGCGCTGTATAGATCCGCCAATGCCAGCTGGGCTTGCGCCTTGCTGACCGAACCACTGGGATGATCGATCAGCTGCTTGTAGAGATCTATCGCCTGCGCGTCGCGCCCGGTGTCGTGGTACTGATTGGCCAGAGCCAATTTCGCCAGCGACGACAAATCATGATTGCGCGCGCCGACCAGGTCCTGCAGCTGCTTTTCCGCGGCCGCGGAGTTGCCCAGATCGATATCGGTCAGGGCCACGAAATAACGCGCGATATCGGCGTTGTGCGTGTGAGGGTATTTCTGCACCACCGACTGAAACAGCTTCTGAGCCGCCTGGGCACGCGCCTGCGTGGAGTTAAACAGGATCATGCCCGGTTGCGGCGGCGTACCGGCGGGCACGATGGTGGCCTCATAGGTACGAAAGGCGTTACCCATGGCCAAGCTGGCCGCCTGATTCTGCTGTTGCAGGTAGTAGTAGCCGGCGAGCACGACGGCCACAATCACGCCGGCAATAACGCCTAGGGTGGTCAGTACTTTGCGGTGTTCTACCGCCCAGGAAACGGTTTCCGCGGTGGCTACCGCAAATCTGTCTTGTTTGAGTTGATGCCGAACTTCTGCGCGCACGAGGTTCCTTCTGAGATACAGTGCCGGACGGGCTGAAATTCAGTGTAACAGCCGTAAAAAGCTAGCGTCAACGAAGGCCAGCAAACCCCAGCTTTGCTCTTGGGCCGCGGCTCTGGCCGGCACTGACCCTCCGTTACCGCCCTTTCGCCCAGGAGCGCTGTGGCCTCAGTGCAACCGGATAGGACGCCCAAGCCGTCGAAAGAAGGAGTACTAGCCGCAAAGCCAGAGGTGTCCACCGAGGCTGCACACGTGGCCCTGGCGGCGAAAGGTGTGACCATGCGCAAAGCCGGCATCGTGGTTGCCGTCATTATTGCCGTCATCATCGGCGTCCTGCTGATAGCCCCGGTGTTCATCAACGTCAATCAATACCGTCCCCAAATCCAGAGCGAATTGCAGCAGAAGCTCGGGCGGCAGGTCACGCTGGGAGATCTGCACCTGCGACTGCTCACGCCGCGGGTGCGAGTAGACAATCTCAGCGTCAGCGATGATCCGCACTTCTCCACCGGCCGGCCCTTCGCGCAAGCGCGCGAGCTGGACGTCTCCATCGCGCTGTTGCCGCTGATCAGCCGCAAGCTTGAGATCAAGTCCCTGACCCTGCGCCAGCCCGATATCGAACTGGTGCGCAACGCCGGAGGCGTGTGGAACTTCTCCACCATCGGCCAGCCCAGCGGCGCCGCCGCGCAATCGCCAGCTGCGCCGTCGCAGCGGCCGCGTTCGGGGCAAAAACCGGCGTCGCCGCAAAAGCCCAGCCCGCAACCGAATGCGAATGGTTTCCAGCTGAAGAATGTGCAAATCAGCGACGGCCAGATCGCCATCACCGACGAACAGAAGCGCCAGCCGCGCGCGGTCTACAGCCACATCGATCTGAGTTTGAGCAATTTCGCGCCGGGAAAGCCGTTTTCTGTTTCCGCAACGGTCCATCTGCCCGGGTCGGGCACCCAGGTGGTCAGTCTGGACGGGAAGGGCGGGCCCATCAACAACTCCAACATGATGGCCACCCCGTTTGATGGGACGCTGAAATTACACCAGGTGGCGCTTTCGGCGGCGCAGAAATTTCTGAATACGCCGGCCCTGGCCGGAACCGACGCCACTCTTTCCGGCAACATGAAGATCAGAAACCAGGCGGGTCAGGTGGCGTCGCAAGGCAATCTGCAGCTGCAGAACCCGGTCGTCCGCGGGGTAAAGCTGGGATACCCAATCACGGCGGACTACAATGTCAGCGACGATCTCAACAGCGGGGTGCTCAATATCAGCCAGGGCGCGCTGCGCCTGGGTTCCACGCCTTTATCGGTTACGGGCAGCATGAACCTGACGTCCACGCCGTCGCAGATCGATGTGCAGCTCAAGGCCGCCGATGTGTCGCTGGGCGAAGTGGCGCAACTGGCTTCCTCGCTGGGCGTGGCCTTCGCTCCCGGCATGAACATCAGGGGGCGCTTGAATGCCGACGTGCACGCGCAAGGAACCACCAAGAGCCCCGCCCTCAATGGCTCCATTTCCGGGCGCAACCTCAATGTGAGCGGCAAAGGCCTGGCGCAGGCGGTCACGGTTCCAGCCTTGGACCTGAACCTGACGCCCAGCCAGGTCAGTTCCAATACTTTCACCGCGGCCACGGGCAGCACGAAGCTGAACACGCAATTCACGCTGACCGGCTACACCGGCGCCTCTCCCAACATCAACGCCAACGTCAGCACCAGCAATGCGCAAATCGGCGAGCTGATCGATATCGGCAAAGCTTATGGCGCCACCGCGCTGAATGACATGAGCGGCAGCGGGACGCTCAGCCTGAACGTGCACGCCTCCGGTCCGCTGAAAAACGCTTCCGCCATGAAGTTCAGCGGGACAGGGCAACTGGCCAACGTTTCCGTGAAGAGCGCGAGCCTCACCCAGCCGCTGAATGTGCGCAGCGCCGACCTGCGGTTCACGCAGAACTCGGTAGCCGTGGACAAGCTGGTGGCGTCACTCGGCCAGAGCAGCGCCACCGGCAATTTGACCATGCGCGATTTCGCGGCGCCCCAGGTGCAATTCGACCTGATGTCGCCCAAGCTCGACCTAGTGCAGCTGCAGCAGATCACGGCCACGAGTCCTGCGCCACCCTCGCGCAAAGCCGGGTTAAGCCTCGTCCCTCGCGCCTATGCGGCAGCGCCGCCCCAGCCCTCCATCCTCACGCGCATGACCGGCACCGGCACGCTCATGGTGGGCACAATTCTTTATGACCAGCTGGTGCTCAACAATGTGCGTTCCAACGTCAAGCTGAACCGCGGCTTGATCACTCTTTCACCGCTGACCGCGCAAGTGTATGGCGGGCAGGAGACGGGAGCGATCGTGCTGGACGCGCGCCAGACTCCTATGGCGGTGCAGGTCCAGAGCAAGCTCAACAACGTTGACGCCAATAAGCTGGTCTCGTCGGTGACTTCCATTAAGCAAACGCTGTATGGCCTGCTCGCCGCCAACACCAGTATGGGTTTCGCCGCAGCCTCTTCCAGCGACATGGCCCGCACGTTGAACGGCACGTTCAACCTTGACCTTACCAAGGGACAGATCGTGGGTATTGACTTGCTCCACGAGTTGGGCAACGTAGGTAAATTTCTGAGTGGCGCGCCGGCCGCCAGCTCCCAGCCTGTCACCAATCTCCTGCGGCTCACGGGGACTTTCAACGTGCGCAACGGCCTGGCGCAGACCAACAACCTGCAAGCGCTGATTGATGGCGGCAGCCTGGGCGCCGCGGGCACGGTGAATCTGGTGAATAACGCTCTCGACCTGCACCTTACGGCTGTGCTCTCAAAATGGTTTTCCAACAAGGTGGGGGGAACTTCGGTGGGCGGCTTTATGAATACCGCGCTGGCCAATCAACAGGGCGAACTGGTGATTCCCGTGCTGGTGACCGGAACCTTCCAGCATCCGGTGGTGGCGCCTGACGTCCAGAAAGTGGCGCAAATGAAGCTGCAGCACGTGTTGCCGACCACCGGCAATCCGGCGCTGGGACAGGCGGTGGGAGCTTTGCTGGGAGGGAAGGGCGGCCAGAAACCAAACGTGGGCAATATCCTCGGCGCGCTGACCGGCCAGCAGCAGCCGGCCAACGGAGGGCAGCCGGCTTCGCCGCCCGCCGGGCAGACGCAGCCGCAAAACCAGCAGCCCAAGGCCAATCCCCTGGGCAATATCCTGAACCAGGTGTTTGGGGGGAAGAAACAACAACCGCCGCCGCAGAAGCCGCACTGACGCGGCTTCGGACGGAAATCAAAGGAGAGCGGGGAAAATCGCTTAGCGCGAGGCTTCTTCCAGGCGGCCCTGCTCCAGCTTTTCCTGGCACTCGATGCAGTGGCGGGTCCAGGGCACGGCTTCCAGCCGCTTGGGATTGATTTCCTTGCCGCAGGAAATGCACTCCCCGAACGTGCCTTCGCGAATGCGGCTGAGCGCGCCTTCCACCATCTGCAGCAGCTGTCTCTCATTGTTGCTCTGGTGGAAGAGAAATTCCTTGTTGTAGGAACTGGCAGCGCGGTCAGCAATGTCCTGCGCCGTGCCCTCGTCCGCCGAGCGGCCGTCCTGCTCGGTGCGGGAGACGTTGCGCTTCAGTTGCTGCTGCCGTTCCTCCAGCCGTTTCTTGAACTGTTCCAGCCTCTTTTTTTCCATGTACGTCCCTGCCGCAGCCCGGCGACAGCCTTCCTAGCTAGCAATGATTCATTGGAGGCAAACAATCATGATATTCGCCGATATCGAAAGGCGTCAACTGCACCAAAGGCAGAGCGTCGGCGGCAGCGCGAGACTTACCTTCTACGCCGGCGTAATGGAGCGGAGGTCGGAGCCAACAAAAAAAAAGCGGCCCCATTTCTGGGGCCACCCTAAAGAGGCAAGGGAGGGAGGGAAAGTCAGGGAAGGCGATGCTTGCCAGCTCCAACAGCAGAGCCGGCATGGAGATGTCGAGATAGTGTGAAGAGGGTTGAAGTCATTTGGTTGAAACGGCCTCTTTTATTGCCGTGGCAAATAGCACTTCCCCAGCCAAAGGTGCTGTTTCCAGGAGCCTTTTTCCTAGCTGGTGGAAGTCCTTTCCATTTTGGAACTTAGGTATTTGATTCCGGGTATTGCACAGGTGGCCTGCCGTTAACGAACTGATAACAGGTTGCAAGCTGATTCCAATGCTAGGCAGGTCTTTGCTCTTTTGGGAGACGGCCCTGCTGCTCCTCCATAACTTTTAGTTTGTTGAGCAGTGCCTTGTAGCTGATTTTGAGGATCTTGGCCGCCTGCCGCCGGTTCCAGCGGGTCTGGGCCAGAACCCGCTCGATGGCCTCCTGCTCGGCTTTCATGGCCGCGCGCCGCCCGATCTCCAGCAAAGAAAGGGACTCCCGCCCATCCTCAGCCAGTCCGTTGGAGGGCATAGCCCCGGCTACCGTTCCGCCGGGCGCGGCGGCAGCAGCGGCCGCAGCGAGCGGTTGCGAGAGCGAGGAAACGATGGGCTTGTGAGTGGAGAGTTCGCGAATGATTTGCCCCTCATTGCCCACAATGACGTAGCGTTTCACCATGTTTTCCAGCTCGCGGATATTGCCCGGCCAGGCATATTCCATCATCCTGCCGACCGCGTAATCGCTGAAGGGCGGTGGCTGTTTGCCGTAATAGTCGCTATAACGGCGCAGAAAATACTCCAGGAAGAGCGGGATCTCCTCGCGGCGCTCGCGCAGCGGGGGAATGTGGATACTCACTACGTTCAGCCGGTAGAAGAGGTCCTCGCGGAAAATCCCATCCTGTACCGCCCGTTCTAAAGGCTTATTGGTGGCGGCGAGGATACGCACATCGACGGCGATGTCGCGCTTGCCGCCCAGGCGTGAGAATTCGCCATCCTGCAGGACGTGCAGCAACTTCGCCTGCAGCGCGGGATGCATTTCGCTTATTTCATCCAGAAACAGGGTTCCCTGGTTGGCTTGGTCGAATTTGCCCGGCTTCTGCCGGCTGGCGCCGGTAAAGGCACCCGGCTCATAGCCGAAGAGCTCGCTTTCCAGCAACTCGCTGGGAATGGCGGCGCAATTGACCTTCACGAAACTGCGGTCGTGCCGGCTGGAAAAGGAGTGGATCATGCGCGCCACCACTTCTTTGCCGGTGCCGCT
>DATGIY010000594.1:0-2348 GCA_035295475.1 Terriglobales bacterium | reverse complement strand
CTGGGCATTGCGGTCGATATTTGCCGTGTCGCCGGCGTGGTTAGGAATCGACAATAGTTCGATGAACTCTGTCAGGATTTGCTTCTCGTGCGCGGCGCGGTAGCCGCGCAGCTCCTCGCGCAATTTCGCCCCCGTATCCTGGGCCACTAAAGGCAAGGAAAATGCGAGAAGTAAAGCGATTGTAGTGCTTGGCAAATGGATTCTCATGAGTGGGCCAGCATCTTACCGTAGTCCGCGCCTGCCGCAAACCGCGATGAGTAGCAAACCTTCTCGCAGCACCGACTCTTGGCAAATGGCTTGCGGATCCAAGCAGCCAGTTACCACTCGCCCGGCAACTCATGTAGTATTAGCTGCACCCTCTGAGCATGATGGATAACGAAGAAGCAATCGCCCGATCGGAAACACAGGCCCTCACCTGGCTGGCCTCCGTCAGCGGAGATGTGCATTTCTGGGTGCCGACCCTGGTCCTTATCGGCGGCCTCCTGCTTCTGCGATGGGTCAGCTAAGCTCACCCGCTGCCGCTTCCGGCGTACCCGGACCGGTGCTGCTGGCGCCGGAACGTATCCGCGTCCTGCAGCGCGTGGGCGTCCTGTGCGGGATCGCCGCCGGCGCCTGGCTGGGCGCCGCGGAAGTCCCCACTAAGCTGGTCACCACCGGCATTTCCCCGGTTCTGATTTCCTTTGCCATGGTGGCGGGGGTGTTTTTGGGGCGCTGGAGCTTGCCCGCCATGGTCCGCGGTACTTCCAGCATTCGCGCCGACATCGTGGAAGCCCCGCATCTGGTCATCTGGGCCATTATTGCCGGCTGCCTTTGGTCAGTGGCCAATACGCTGACCATCTTCGCCATACGCGATCTTGGCCTGAGTGTGGCGTTTCCCTTGTGGAACAGCAACGCCCTGATCGGGATCTTGTGGGGCGTTCTCTTTTTCAGCGAGCTGCGCAACGCGGGGTGGCGCCGCTGGAGCGCGGTATTCGGCGGCGCTCTGATCATGTTTCTGGGGGGCATGCTGCTGGCGCGCGCTTCCTCCAGCCAGATCGCCTCGCATGTGGCCATACGCGGCATTGCCGCGGCGCTGGGCGCGGGCGTGCTCTGGGGCACCATGTACATCCCTTATCGCAAGGCTTATCTGTCGGGCATGAACCCGCTTTCCTTCGTTTCCTTCTTCACCATTGGCGAACTGGGCATGATGACGGCGCTGGCGCTGATTTATATGGGCGGGTTGCGTTCTCTTATGCGTCAGCTGACCGGCGCCGCGGACGTGCTTTTCTGGCTGCTGGCGGCGGGCTTCGTATGGGTGATTGGCGACATCTTCCAGCAATATGCGGTCAAATACGTTGGCGTAAGCCGCGGCATTCCTATTTCCAACTCCAATCAACTCTGGGGACTACTTTGGGGAGCGATCGCCTTTGGCGAATTCCGCGGCTGGCAGCACGGCGCGGTGGCGGGCGCTATCTGGGGTTCGGCGCTGATGGCCCTGGGACTGGCCGCGATCTCCTTCTCGGTGGCCGACAACTCCGAGTACCTGAAATGGGTGGAGGCGGCCGAGCGCGAGCATCGGCGCTACGGCATTGATATCGAGTTCGTGCGTTCCGGCCTGCAGGGGCGCTCCAGTACACCACAGCAGCGTCGCACCTGGCTGGATTGGGTGCTGGTCGCGCTGGCAACCGGAGCGTTTATTTGGACGGGCGCCCGGGCGCATTGGCCCTCCCTGGCGCTCGACGGTACCGCCGCCGTGGTTTTGCTGGTTGTATGCGTCGGGCTGCTGGCCGCGTCCGTTGTCGCGCTGTGGAAGGTCACCCGCTTCAACTGAGCTCCACCCCAGCCCCGACGTTGAAAACGGGCATGCGATCGTTTATGAGGCTCATCATCTCGCGAACATCCGTCGCCATACTTACACTCTTCCTTCTCTCACTCACCTGCTCCGCGCGGATCCTGAAAAATGTCGTCTACGGCCATGTCGGCGGCGTGGACCTCACGCTCGATGCCAATATTCCCGACGGCGCCGGGCCCTTCCCCGCAGCCGTGCTCGTCCACGGTGGCGGCTGGGTGGCAGGCGATAAGCAGCAGTACATCACCTACATCTTCCAACCATTGAGCGCAGCGGGTTTCGCCTGGTTCAGCATCAACTACCGCCTGGCTCCGCAATACCACTTCCCCGCTCCCGCCGAAGATGTGGAACAGGCCATCCGTTTTGTGAAAGCGCATGCGGCTGACTACAGAATCGACCCCCGGCGCATGGCGCTGATCGGCGAATCGGCGGGTGGGCACCTGGTTTCCTACGTAGGGGCTCGCAACCAGCCGGGCTCACAGCTCGCGGCCGTAGTGTCGCTTTATGGCATTCATGATTT
>DATGIY010000593.1:0-6181 GCA_035295475.1 Terriglobales bacterium | reverse complement strand
AAACTTTCCCACATTTGCCCGCACCGTATGCGGGGTGGTATGCGGCGTTGGTTTGTGCGGGCAAATATGGGGCACCCACAGAAAATACAGAGGTCCCTCGACTCGGGCTACCGCGCTGGCGCTTGGTCGCCCTCGCTCGGGATGACAGCCGAGAAAGTAATGTTCGGGGATACGGGCAGGGAAACTTCCCCACATTTGCCCGCACCGCATGCGGGATGGTATCCGGCGTTGGTTTGTGCGGGCAAATATGGGGCACCCACAAAAAACATAGGGGTCCCTCGACTCGGGCTCCCGCGCTGGCGCTTGGTCGCCCTCGCTCGGGATGACAGGCGGGAAAGTAATGTTCGGGGATGCGGGCAGGGAAACTTTCCCACATTTGCCCGCACCGTATGCGGGGTGGTATGCGGCGTTGGTTTGTGCGGGCAAATATGGGGCACCAACGCCATGCCCGGATACGATTCGCGACTAGTCCCACTCAAGCCAAAAGGGGGCTTGAGCGGGGCACCCACCTTATTGCAGCGCTCAGTCCCGCCGGAGAGTGCTGGAGGACGTTTTCCCAGGGCTTCCGCCCTGGCCTGCGGGAATGGGGTGGGGCACTGGGCAGAGACGGCACAGAATTGGCATACTAGATAGATATGAATGCGAGAACAGTCCCGGTCGAGGAAACAGACCATCAGGAAGTCAGTGAATGGGTGGAAGCTTTTGACCTGCTCCTGGAAGAGCAGGGGCCCACGCAGGCGGCGCAGCTACTGCACCTGCTGACGCGGCGGGCGCAGCAGGCGGGGGTGAACCTGCCCGTGCAACTGAATACCCCCTATGTGAACACGATCCCGGCGGAAGACGAGGTGCCTTATCCCGGCGACCGGCTGCTGGAAAGGCGGATCAAGAGCCTGATCCGCTGGAACGCCATGGCCATGGTGCACCGGCAGAACAAAAAAGACGCCGGCATCGGCGGGCACATCTCCACCTATTCCTCGCTGGCCACGCTGCTGGAAGTGGGGTTCAACCACTTCTTTCACGCCAGCTACGGCGACCAGCCCGGCGACCTGATTTATTTCCAGGGCCATGCGTCGCCCGGCGTTTACGCCCGGGCGTTTCTGGAAGGGCGGCTGAGCGAGAAAGACTTGCAGAACTTCCGCCACGAACTGCGGGAAGAGCCGGGGCTTTCCTCCTATCCCCATCCCTGGCTGATGCCGCACTTCTGGCGGTTTCCCACGGTGTCGATGGGCATAGGGCCGATCAACGCCATCTACCAGGCGCGTTTTATGCGCTATCTGGAGAACCGGGGGATTATCGCGAAAACCCCGCGCAAGGTGTGGGCGTTCGTGGGCGACGGCGAAACCGATGAGCCTGAGACCATGGGATCGCTGACGCTGGGCTCGCGGGAGCATCTGGACAATCTGATTTTTGTCATCAACTGCAACCTGCAGCGGCTGGACGGCCCGGTTCGCGGCAACGGAAAAATCATCAACGAGCTGGAAGCCGCCTTCCGGGGCGCGGGCTGGAATGTAATTAAAGTGATCTGGGGATCTCCCTGGGACACGCTGCTGGCGAAGGACCGCAGCGGGTTGCTGCTGAAGCGCATGGAAGAGTGCGTGGACGGCGAGTACCAGAGCTTCAAGGCGAAGAGCGGAGCCTTCATTC
This sequence comes from Terriglobales bacterium, assembly GCA_035295475.1. Classification (GTDB taxonomy): domain Bacteria; phylum Acidobacteriota; class Terriglobia; order Terriglobales; family Acidobacteriaceae; genus JAICWP01. The sequence goes on along the minus strand of DATGIY010000593.1, from coordinate 4,537 downwards.
GCCAGGAATTCTTCGGCAAGTATCCGGAAACGCTGGAACTGGTGGCCGACATGACCGATGAGCAGATCTTCCGGCTGCCGCGCGGCGGGTTGGATCCGCAAAAAGTCTATAACGCCTATTACCAGGCGATGCGGCATGAGGGATCGCCCACGGTGATTCTGGCCAAAACGGTGAAAGGCTACGGGCTGGGATCGGCGCAGGCGCGCAACGCCACGCACCAGGAGAAAAAGCTGAGCGACGAGGCGCTGGCGGCGTTCCGCGCGCGCTTCGAAATTCCGATTCCGGAGAAAGCAGCCAAGGAAGGATCGTTTTATCGTCCGCCGGAGGACAGCGAGGAGATTCAGTACCTGAAAGAGCGGCGGAGGGAGTTGGGCGGCTTCATGCCCAACCGCGAAGCTCATCCTAAATTCGAATTTGAAGCGCCAGCCCTGGACTACTTCGCGGAGTGGCTGGAGGGATCGCGGGGGCGGGCGGTTTCCACCACCATGGCGTTTGTCAGCCTGCTGCGGCATCTGCTGAAGCACCCGAAAATCGGGAAGCTGGTGGTGCCGATCATTCCCGACGAGGGCCGCACTTTCGGCATGGAATCGATCATCCGGCAAGTGGGCATCTACGCCAGCCAGGGACAGCTCTACAACCCGCATGACCAGGACATGGTGCTCTATTACCGCGAGGAGAAGGACGGGCAGATTCTGGAAGAGGGAATCACAGAGGCGGGGTCGATGGCGTCGTTCACCGCGGCGGGCACCTCGTATTCCAATTACGGCGTGCCCATGGTTCCGTTTTTCACCTACTACTCGATGTTCGGGTTTCAGCGCATAGGAGACCTGATCTGGGCCTTCGGCGATGCCCGCGGCAAAGGATTCCTGATGGGCGGCACCGCCGGGCGCACTACGCTTTCCGGGGAAGGTCTGCAGCACCAGGATGGGCACAGCCACGTGCTGGCGAGCACGGTGCCGACCTGCGCGGCTTATGACCCGGCCTTCGCGTATGAGACCGCGGTGATTATCCAGGACGGCCTGCGGCGCATGTACCAGGAGAAGGAGGATCGCTTCTACTACATCACGGTTTACAACGAAGACTACGCGATGCCGGCCATGCCCGAGGGCTGCCAGGAAGGCATTCTGCGGGGCATTTACCGCTGCAAGGCGGCGGAGGGCGGCAAAGCGGCGGTGCAGTTGTTCGGCAGCGGCCCGATTTTGAACGAGGCGCTGCGCGCACAGGGCATTCTGGCGGAGAAGTACGGGGTGGCGGCGAATGTGTGGAGCGTCACCAGCTACAACGAATTGCGTCGCGAGGCGCTGGCAACGGAGCGCTGGAACCGGCTGCATCCCACTAAGAAGCCGAAACAGCCGCACATCTTGACCGCGCTGGAAGGGAATGAAGGCCCGATCGTGGCGGCCACCGACTACATGAAGATTGTGCCCGATCAACTAGGGCCGTGGCTGGGAGGGCGAATGGTGTCGCTGGGCACGGACGGCTTTGGCCGCAGCGATAACCGGCAGCACCTGCGGCGGCATTTTGAGGTCAACGCCGAATCTATCGCGGCGGCGGCGCTGGCGGCGCTAGCGCGGGAGAAGAAGTTCGACGCCGCCAAAGCGCAAAAGGCGTTCGAGGAGTTGGGCGTCAAGAGCGAGAAGCCAGACCCGGCGAGAGCGTAACGCCGGCCAGCATCGGTTGCTCCATTTCTGGTTTAACGCGCGACGGCCTGCGCCTTCGCGGCGATCGGCCGGGGGTGGCGGAGTTCCTGGATCTGCAAGGCAAGATCCGCCAGAAGAATGGAGAAGACCAGGCACATCCAGACTACGGTTTCGTCCACCGGCGGGCGAAGGTTTTCCCAGCCGGTCACGCCTAAAATGACGCGTACTTCCAGGAAGACCAGAGCGACGGCGTAGCTGCGCGTCATCCACTGCCGGTGCTGCTGCACTTTGCCCTTGAGAATGAAAAGGAAGGCAATGGCGGTAGTCAGCATCCACAAGGTGGCATCGGCCAGGGCGGCGATGCTGAAGGAGCGAGGGCCACCCAACCGCTCCTCGAAAAACTGAATGTAGAAGCCCATGGGCGCGGCAATTAACGCCCCGGCGACGTAAATCCGTCCGACGACGCGATGCAGCTTGGCAAATCGCCTCCGCAGCCGATCGGAGAACTGCATGGGGCCGAGGAGCAGGGCGCAGGCGCCGGCAATGCCATGCGGCAGCAGGTACCACTTGAAGGGTTGATAGTGCTGCCAGACCGGGGCGTTGGGCTGAACCAGGAAGTACTCATTGTGGCCGAGAACGTAAACGATCATCAGGCCAACAAAAGCAAAGAGAAGGTACTTGGGCCGGGACCACGAAACCCGCTGCAGGGGCAAAGACCCAGAGGCCATGCTCGCTCCTTGGGCGACAAGTTGGCGCCGCGACATTCGCGGCAATATACGTGAAACCTTGCGCCGGGGCTAGAAAAATAGAAAGGCGTATACCGTATACGATATTTCGACAAGAGCCAAAGGCGCGGCCGAACGCCCGATTTGAATGCAGATCAGTGAGTTCGACTCAGGCGCCTTCGCCGCCGACGTATTCCACCTGCCCGTGCTCGTTGCGAATCCAGCCGTGGCGGGCGAGAACCGTACCGAAGATATTTTCGGTTGCTTCTTCGACCTTCTTGCGCTCTTCGGCGGCAAAGTGATCCCGCAGTTCGCGCTCGAAATCGGCGCTGGGCCGCGAGATGGGACCCTGGGGCGCGGTTTCGGGCGCGATGGCTGCCTCGGACTCAAGCTTTCTTTTGGAAGTGCCGGCCTTCTTGCTCCGTTTTGTGTTGCTTACAGACACACCGATCCTCCAACAAAACCACCTTCAATTTTTCTGAATGGCTGATGATTGGATGCGCCTAACGGGCTTTTGGTTCCAATCCTGCCTAGGCGCGGCGCGGGCTCAGCAGGCGCATGGGAAGTGTAAAGATCGCCCACAGGAAGCCGAGCACTCCTTCCACGGCAATGCCGAGAATGCGGAAGGGCAGAAGAATCAGCCAGACGAAGGGATAGAGAATCAGGGCCAACAATGCCAGTGGCCAGCACAGAACGAACAGCAGGCACCAGAGGAGGAAAGTGAGCATGAGAGCCTTCTCCTGCTTGATTGTACGTGAGTTGGGGTGAGAAAGTTCCGCGGCCTCACGAAGCGGGGCGCGGGCTGGCGCCGAAGATCTGCCCTAAATGCAGAAGTCGCTCAGGATTAGAAGCAATAATCTGCGGTACACGCGAATGCCACTAGTCGGCAGCGATGGCGTCCGCTAACTGGCGCAGCGACCGCTCATAAGGGGCGCGGGCGACGCCGCGCTCGGTAATGATGGCGGCCACGTACTTAGCGGGTGTGACGTCGAAAGCTGGGTTCTCCACCTTCACGCCTTCGGGCGCGATCGCCTTGCCGGCAATGTGCGTGACCTCGCGGGTGGAGCGCTGCTCGATGGGAATCTTGCTGCCGTCAGGCGTCTCCAGGTCCACGGTAGAGAAAGGCGCGGCCACATAGAAGGGAATGCCGTGTTCCTTGGCCAGCACGGCCACGGTATAAGTGCCGATTTTGTTGGCCACGTCGCCGTTGGCGGCGATGCGGTCGGCTCCCACCACAACGGCGCCGATCTTGCCCTGCTTCATCATGGCGCCGGCCATGTTGTCGGAGATGACGGTGGTGGGAATGCCGTCTTTCATCAATTCCCAGGCGGTGAGGCGCGAGCCCTGCAGGAAAGGGCGCGTTTCGTCGGCGTAAACCTGCAATTTCTTGCCCGCTTCGACAGCCGCGCGGATCACGCCCAGTGCGGTACCGTAGCCGCAGGTGGCCAGGGCGCCGGCATTACAGTGGGTGAGCACGCCGCCGCTGGCGGGCATCAGGGTAGCGCCGTGGCGGCCCATGGCTTCGTTGGCGGCGATGTCTTCCACGTACATGCGCTGCGCTTCCGTGATCAGGGCCTGGCGAATCTGGTTTACCGGCAGCTCGGCGCAGGCTTCAAATTTCTGCTGCATACGCCGAATCGCCCAGAAGAGGTTGACCGCGGTGGGGCGGGTCTCTCCCATGACTTCGCAAATCTGCTCAAAGGCGCGGCGTAGCTCGGAAACGTGGCCGGCATCGGCATCGCGCGCACCGAGAGCGATGCCCATGGCCGCGGCCACACCGATAGCAGGGGCGCCGCGCACCACCATATTGCGAATGGCATCGGCGACCTCTTCGTAGGTGGCGCAGGTGACGTAGGTTTCTTCCGTGGGCAGCTTGCGCTGATCGATGAAACGCACGCCTTCGTCGGTCCATTCCAGGGTTTTAATCATCAGTTGTCAGTCGCCAGTGGTCAGTTGTGAGCAACGTCTGCCGTTTGCAGGATCCCAAAGCCTCGCTAAGCGAGACGTAACAAGTTACGTCTCTACCATTGTGCCGAGGCGCCATCGCCTGAACATCTGCCGGGCGTTGCCCGGCCGGACAGCCGAGGGCGGCTGTCCCTACACAGTCAATGCTGCTTTGTGCTTTACATGCTCGCGGCGCACATCATTGGCGGTAAACAGGGCCACGAAGGG